>NZ_SWAW01000023.1:0-29066 GCF_005096345.1 Guyparkeria sp. SB14A
CGGCGGGTGGTCACGCCGGCCGAGGCGCTGGCCAACGGCGCGACCAGCCTGGTCATCGGCCGCCCCGTCACGGCGGCGGCCGAGCCGGGCAAGGCGCTGGAGGCCATCGTCGCCGAGTTGTGACGGTGACCGACCGGCCTGAGCGCCGCCGCTTGTAAACGAGAAAACGCCCGCCTCGCGCTGCGAGACGGGCGTTTTTTCATGTCCGGCCAGTGACTTTCTTGAGACGTCAGTCGCGGACGGCGAGCAGGTCCTCGCGCGTCGCCACCCAGATCATCAGGTCATGGAAGGCCCGAATGTTCTCGACGTAATTCACCGTCTCGCTGCCCCGGGCGTACCCGTAGCGCATCTCGCGGTAGATGGCCGGATCGGACAGTTGCGGCAGACGCTCGCGCACGTCCGCCCATTGCGTGGGGTTGCCCCCTTGCTGCCGGGTCAGATCCAGGGCGTCGCTCAGGTGGCCGATCCCGACGTTGTAGGCCGCAAGGGCGAGATAGGTGCGGTCGGGCTCTGTGGCTTCCTCGGGCACCAGTTCGCGCAGCTGGGCGATGTACTTGGCCCCGGCCATGATGTTCGCCGTGGGGTCGGCGGGGTTGGCAAGACCCAGGTCCCGGGCGGTGGGCAGGACGATCTGCATCAGCCCGTAGGCTCCCTGGTGCGAGACCGCGTCGGGGCGCCACTTGGATTCCTGGTAGCCGAGCGAGGCCAGCAGACGCCAGTCGATCTCGTAGCGTTCGCCGGCGCGCCGGAAGGTGGCGAGATAGGGGCGGGCATGCGTTTCCAGGTCTTCCAGAAAGCGCCGCGAGAGCGATTCGTCGAGCCGTTCGAACTGGGCGTAATGACGGTCGACCAGCATCTTGAGCTGTTGGTCACTGCGCACCTCGGCGAAGAAACGGCGCGCCATGCCATGCAGCGACTCGTCGGCCTGGCGGGAGAATGCCCAGGCCAGCGCGACCGGCGGGCCGACGATCGGGCCGATGGCGACCTCGTCGGAGAGCTTGTGGGCCAGCAGGGCGATGTGCGACAGCGCCAGGGCGTAGTCGATCTTGCCGTGGCGGATGCCCTCAAGGATCGCGAGCTTGTCCTGCGCCTCGACCAGCTCGAGACGGACGGAATCGTCCTGCGCCATGACGCGCTCGAGCCACGATCGGCTCGCCGAACCGGTTGGCAGGGCCAGTCTGTCTCCATCGATGTCGTCGAGCCCGGTGGGGGCGGGGAGGTCCGTGGCGTGGATCAGCTTGCGGCTGACCGTCAGGTAGGGCGGCCCGAAGCGAAAGCGCTTCATGCGCGCCGGGTCGATGGCGAGCCCGGCCGCGGCCAGGTCGACCCGGTTGTCGGCCACCGCCTGGTAGGCCGCCTCGATCGTCGGCACCACCACGTACTCGACGTCGACCCCCAGCCGATCGGCGAAGCGGCCGGTGAGGTCGTACTCGAGCCCCTGGGGGCGGTAGCTGTCGGGGATGTAGAGGGTCGGCTCGATCAGGGTGGCGACGCGCAGCACGCCACGCTCGCGTACCTGCTCGAGCTGCGGGCTGCGCTTGAAGCTCTCGGCCACGTCGATCGCGGCCAGCCGGGCGGGGCGGTCACCGGGCGTCCAGGTGTGAACCCACCAGGAAAGCGGCGCGGCGAACAGCGCGCCCACGCCGATCAGCGGGATCAGCCAGCGCCCGATCCCACCTCGCGCCCGTGCCTCGGTCAAAATTTGAAGCCCACGTGGATGGCGACCACGCCGAAGGTCAGGTTGTGCACGTCGACGTGATCGAAGCCGTTGTCGAGCATCATGCGCTCGAGCGTCTCCTGGTCGGGGTGCATGCGGATCGACTCGGCCAGGTACCGGTAGCTGTCGGCATCATTCGCCAACAGCTTGCCCATCACCGGCAGGGCCGAGAACGAGTAGGCGTCGTAGACCCGCTCGACCAGCGGGTTGGTCGGCTTGGAGAACTCGAGGATGATCACGCGGCCGCCCGGCTTGACCACGCGTGCCATCTCGGCGAGCGCGCGGGCCTTGTCGGTGACGTTGCGCAGGCCGAAGCCGATGGTCACGCAGTCGAAGCGGTTGCTTTCGAAGGGCAGGTCCTCGGCGTTGGCCAGGCTGTACTCGACGTTGTTGAAGATGCCCTGCTCGTCGAGCTTCTCGCGGCCGATCGAAAGCATGCTGGCGTTGATGTCGGAGAGCACCACCAGCCCCGTGTCGCCGACCAGGCGCGCCATGCGCGCGGCCAGATCCCCGGTGCCGGATGCGAGGTCCAGTGCTTGACCGCCGCGCCGGAGGCCCGTGTACTCGAGGGCGACGCGTTTCCAGATCCGGTGGATGCCCAGCGACATCGCATCGTTCATCAGGTCGTAGCGAGCGGCGACCGAGTCGAAGACCGAACCCACCAGCCGGGACTTTTCCTCGCGCGGGACTTCCCGGTAGCCAAAGTGCGTCTTCTCGGTCATGCGTCGGTTCTCTCGTCAGGGGAACGGGGTGGAATCACTCCGGCTTGGCCGGTCCGGGAGACGATAATACATCGTAGGGCGCCGCCGGTTCTGCACGCTCCGGATCGCGCTCGACGCCTGCGGAAGACAGGCGCCCAAGGTAGTAGTTCCAGTGCTCGTCGCGCCGCTCGCCCAGTTCGCGCAGCAGCCCCCAGTCGTAGAGCCCGGAATCGTGGCCGTCGTCGAACACCAGTTTGACCGCGTAGCGGCCCACCGGTTGCACGTCGACGATCTTCACGCGTTCCTTGCCCAGCACCAGCATCATCTCCCCGCCCCCATGACCGCGCACCTCGGCCGACGGGCTGAACACGCGCAGGTACTCGGCGGAGAGGTCGAACGCCGCCTCGTCGGGAAAGACGAGGTGCAGCGAGCGGCGGTCCTTGGAGAGACGGATCTGCTTTGGTGCGGGGTGGTGTTGTGCCATGCGGAACCTCGGACTTACAGGATGTAGCGGCTCAGGTCCTCGTCGCGCGCCAGCTCGCCCAGGCGTTCCTCGACGAAGTCGGCATCCAGCGTGAGGGTCTTGTCCTCGCCGCTTGCCTCGAAGCTGAGTTCCTCGAGCAGGTGCTCCATCACCGTGTGCAGGCGGCGTGCACCGATGTTCTCGGTGCGATGGTTGACCTCGAAGGCGATCTCCGCGATCCGTCGGATGGCCTCATCGCTGAACTGGATGCTCAGGCCGTCGGCGGCCAGCAGGGCAGTGTGCTGACGCGTCAGCGCGGCATCGGGTTCGGTGAGGATGCGCACGAAGTCGTCGCTGGTGAGCGCCTCGAGCTCGACCCGGATCGGCAGGCGGCCCTGCAGCTCGGGGATCAGGTCTGAGGGACTGGCGACGTGGAAGGCCCCCGAGGCGATGAACAGGATGTGGTCGGTGCGCACCATGCCCACCTTGGTGTTGACGGTCGAGCCCTCGATCAGCGGCAGCATGTCGCGCTGCACGCCCTCGCGGGAGACCTCGCCACCGCCATGCTCGGCCCGCTTGGCGACCTTGTCGATCTCGTCGATGAAGACGATGCCGTTCTGCTCGACGCGGTCGGCGGCCTCGGCGCGGATCTCCTCCTCGTTGACCAGATTCGCGGCTTCCTCGTCGGTCAGCGCGGCGAGCGCCTCGGCGACGGTCATGCGCCGCGTCTGGGTCTTGTCCTGGCCCATGTTCTGGAACACCGAGCGCAACTGGCTGGCCATCTCCTCCATGCCCGGCGGGGTCATCACGTCGATGCCGGCCGGCGCCTGGCGCAGCTCGATCTCGACCTCGCGGTCGTCCATCTCGCCGCGGCGGATCTTGTCGCGAAACTTCTCGCGGGTGTTGCGGTAGGCCTCCTGACCGTGGCTGTCGTCGTTCTGCCACGGGTCGCGCGGGGCGGGCAGTAATGCGTCGAGCACGCGGTCCTCGGCGGCGACCTTGGCGCGATCGCGCACCTCGACCATGGCCTCCTGGCGCACCATCTTCAGGGCGTACTCGGCCAGGTCGCGGATCATCGATTCGACGTCGCGGCCGACGTAGCCCACCTCGGTGAACTTGGTTGCCTCGATCTTCAAGAACGGCGCGTTGGCCAACTTGGCCAGCCGGCGGGCGATCTCGGTCTTGCCCACGCCGGTCGGGCCGATCATCAGGATGTTCTTGGGCGTGATCTCGCTCTTGAGCGGCTCGTCGACCTGCTGGCGACGCCAGCGATTGCGCAGGGCGATGGCCACCGCCTTCTTGGCGGCGTGCTGGCCGACGATGTGCTTGTCGAGTTCGGAGACGATCTGTGCGGGTGTCAGGTTCATCAGTCGAGTTCTTCGATGGTGAGCTTGTGATTGGTGTAAATGCAGATATCGCCGGCAATGTGCAGCGCGGTCTCGACCGTCTCGCGTGCCGGGAGGTCCGAGTGGCGCATTAGCGCGGTGGCCGCCGACTGGGCGTAGGCGCCGCCCGAGCCGATCGCGATCAGCGAATCCTCCGGCTCGATCACGTCGCCGTTGCCGCTGATGGTGAGCATGGCGTTGCGGTCGGCCACCACCAGCATCGCCTCGAGCCGGCGCATCATGCGGTCGGTGCGCCAGTCCTTGGCCAGCTCCACGGCCGAGCGCAGCAGGTTGCCGCTGTATTTCTCCAGCTTGGCCTCGAAGCGCTCGAACAGGGTGAAGGCATCGGCGGTCGCGCCGGCAAACCCGGCCAGCACTTCGCCGTTGTAGAGCGTGCGCACCTTGCGGGCGTTGCCCTTGACCACCGTGTGGCCGAGGGTGACCTGGCCGTCGCCGCCGATGACGGTCTGGCCGTTCTTGCGCAGGCAGAGGATGGTGGTGCCGTAAAGGGTTTCTTCGTGGTGAGCCATGGAAACGATCGGGTCCGGTTTGATGGGTGGGCCGATGCGGCGATCTGCCGATGGAGTGATCTGAGGGGAGGACAGTGTAGGCGATGGTTGGGCTTTTCAACCCGGTTCGTCGTCGCCCTTGGTGTCGCCCTCGGTTTGGTTCGGCTGGCGCATGGCGCGCGGGTGGGCGCGCTCGTAGACACCCATCAGATGTTGGAAATCGAGATGGGTATAGATCTGGGTAGTCGACAGGCTCTCGTGGCCCAGCATTTCCTGGACGGCGCGCAGGTCGCCCGAGGATTCCAGCACGTGCGTGGCGAAGGCGTGACGCAACTGGTGAGGATGCAGTGGGGCCTCGAGCCCGGCCTGGCGCGAGGCGCGGTTGAGGCGCAGCTGCACCGAGCGTGCCGACAGGCGCCGGCCACGATCATTGATGAACACGGCCGTGGTCCCGGCCCGATCCCACTCACGGCGGGCGGTCAGCCAGTCCTGCATCGCGGCACGGGCCTGGCGACCGACCGGCACGATACGGGTCTTGTCGCGTTTGCCGGTGACCCGCGCCTGTCCGGCGGCGAGGTCGAGGTCGGTCAGGTCGAGGCCGACCACCTCGGCCAATCGCAGCCCGCTGCCGTAAAGCCACTCGAACAGGCAGCGATCCCGCAGGGCGCGGATTTCTGTGGCGCGTCGTTGGGCCGGGGTCCTTGCCGTATCAGTGGACTGGCCGGTGCCCGGGCCGTCGAGCAGGCGGGAGAGCGTCTCGACATCCGGGGCGTCGGGAAGGCGTCGGGGCGCTTTCGGCGCCTTGAGCAGCAGCGGGTCGGCCGGGCAGTCGACACCGAGGCGTTTCCAGAAACCCAGCAGGCGCTTGACCGCGCTGACATGGCGGGCGATCGAGCGGGGTGACTGGCCGGCACGGGCGAGCTCGGCGAGAAAGTGGCGCAGCGACCGATCGTCGATCGTGGCGCTCGATTCGATGCCCTGGGCGCGGAGGTGGTCGGTCAGACGCGACCACGAGGCCAGGTAGGCCTTGCGGGTCAGCGGGTTGAGTCGGTGGTCGGCGGCCAGTGCCTCGCCGGCCCGTTCAAACGCCGTGTTGAGCGCGGCGGCGGGCACGGAGGTTAGCGGTCGGTGCTGTCGCTTGCGGCCTGCCCGAGAAACGCGCCGGCCAGTTCGCCGATCTGCTCGAGAAAGTGCGTGCCCTGGGCGGGGTTGAAGCCGTCCGGCAGGCGGCGGCCCAGGGCGACGAGGTAGCGGGCGGGGCCGGTGGCCGTCGAGGGAATGGCGATCAGGGCCGCCGAGCCGGTTTGCGGCAGCGTGTCACCGAAGAGGGTCTCGCGCACGGTGTCGTGCGGGCGACCACAGAACGGGGTGGGGTTGTCCAGCCAGCCGGCGAGCAGGCCGCGGGTCTCGCCGTCGAGCTCGGCCAACGGCACGACGCGGCAGGCGTCGATCTCGAAGTGGGCGCGGAGCTGCCTCTCGAGGGTCGTCGTCGAGCGGTCCGCAGCGGCCAGCAGGCCCTCGCAGAAGCGGTGGAGCAGACGGTCGGCCGCGGCGTTGTCGGCGGCGACCCGGTGGAGCTGGTCCAGCGCGTGGCGGTGCCGGATCGCCTGGCCGCGCCAGCGCCGCAGCTGCCAGTGGTGCAGTGAGACGGCCGGTTGCGGCGGGCCGGGCAGTTCGATGTGATCGAGGACGTCCGGGTGTTCGAGGAACAGGTCCGGGTGGGTGCGCAGGTAGGCAAGCACCGTCTCGGCGCTCACGTCCTGACCGTTGTCGACTCCGGCGTCCGTGTCGGCCAGTTCGAAGGCCACGTTCTCGCTCATGCGTATTCCCTGGTGGTTGTTGGCAGCACGGCGCCTCTCCGGGCGCTCTGGTCTCCCACCTTACCCCCGCGCGCCGGGCTCGGCAATGCGGTGGCTCGGGCAGGGTCGATGTGGATCATTCGGTAGCGTCGACCGCGACCTCGCCGTCGAAGACGAAGGTGGCGGGGCCGGTCATGAACAGCGAGTCCTCGTCGCGCCCGGACCAGTCGATCGAGAGCGTGCCGCCGCGCAGGTCGACCCGGCAGGACGAGTCGAGTCGTCCGGCACGGATGCCCGCGGCGACCGCCGCGCAGGCCCCGGTGCCGCAGGCGAGCGTCTCGCCGGCGCCACGTTCGAACACCCGCAGGGCGATGTGGTCGGGGCGGTGCTGCTCGACGAAACCGACATTCACCCGACGCGGGAATGCCGGGTGCGACTCGAGTGCCGTGCCCACGGCCTCGACCGGGAAGCGCTCGAGATCCTCGACCTGGACCACCGCGTGCGGGTTGCCCATCGAGACGGCCTCGAGCGTGACGCGATCGAGCCCGCCGGGCTGGCCGCTGAGCATCAGGGTGTAGGGCGATCCGCTGGCCGTGATCGGCGGGTTGAAGGGAATGGCCTCGGGGGCGAAGCGCGGTCGGCCCATGTCGACCCGGACGCGATTGTCGTCGGTCAGGTGCAGGACGATCGGCCCGCCGGCGGTCTCGACCCGGATGTCGCGCCGGTCGGTGAGACCGCGTTCGGCGACGAAGCGGGCGAAGCAGCGCGCGCCATTGCCGCATTGCTCCACCTCGCCGCCGTCGGCGTTGAAGATGCGGTAGCGAAAATCGGCGTTCCGGCCGCGCGGCGGCTCGATCAGCAGCAGCTGGTCGAAGCCGATGCCGAAATGCCGGTCGGCCCAGGACTGGATGCGGTCGTGGGTCAGCCAGTCGGCAACCGGGAGCGGGCGACTGGCCGCATCGACGACCATGAAGTCGTTGCCCAGTCCGTGCATCTTGGTGAAAGCCAGCCGGTCGGCCATGAAACGCCTCGTCGTGATCGGGTTGGAAACCTGTCCCGATTCTATCATTCGAGGCCACGCCGAGGAGGGGTGACGGCGTCGCGTGGGTCCGTCTTTCGCTTAGGCGGGCACGAAAAAACCCGCCACCGAGGTGACGGGTTGGTTGCAGGCCCCCGTGAGTGCGGGGGCGAGTCCGGGGCTAGCCCAGGGCCAGCCGGGGGCGATCAGCTGTCGGCGGTCGGTCCGGCCTTGCCGTTGCCCAGCTCGCGGATGCGGTCGTTGTGGAGATCGTCGTCATGCTCTTCCATCTTCCACGGCAGGATGGCCGGGGAGGTGTGCAGGAAGTGCATGTACTTCTCGAACTGGTCGAGGATGTCGCTGATGACCGTCTCGCGGTCGTAACCGTAGATGTTGTAGGAACGGCCACCACGGCGCAGGTAGACCTCGGCGCGGTAGTAGTGGCTGTCACCGTCGAGCGAGCGGTCCTGCTCCGGGAAGGCGAAGCCCGGCTTGGCGTAGCCGCGCAGGCGCACCTCGTAGATGAACTCCATCGTGCCCGGCTTGGTGACGTTCAGGTGGGCGCGGCAGCGCTCCTCGTCGAAGTCGGTGCCGACCGGCCAGCCCTGGCCCTTCAGCTCCTCGCTCACCTGGGCCATCGCCTCGACCACGTCGTTCTTGATGAACGCGGCGACCGGCTCGCGCTTGGGGAAGCTGACCATGTTGGTCACGCGCTTGCGCCAGTTGTCGACCCCGCCGAGGCTGCCGTGGCGTCCGGCGTTCATGTGGTGCTGCAGGCTCACCTCGCGGTGGCCCTCGATCTGCAGCGCGCGCCACATGCCCACCGCGGCGATCAGCATGATGATCGCGAACGGCAGGGCGGCGGTGATCGAGGCCGTCTGCAGCGCGCCCAGGCCGCCGGCGAGCAGCAGCACCGAGGCGACCACGCCCTCGAGTACCGCCCAGAAGACCCGCTGGAGGGCCGGGGTCTGGATCGCACCGCCCGAGGCCAGTGAGTCGATCACCAGCGAGCCCGAGTCCGAAGAGGTGACGAAGAAGGTGATGATCAGCACGATCGTCAGAAACGAGATGATCGGCGTGAGCGGTAGCATCTCGAACAGCTTGAACAGGGCGATCGCCTTGTCGGTCTGTACCTGGCCGATCAGGGCGTCGGCACCCTCGTTCATGATCGCGTGGAGCGCGGTGTCACCGAAGACGGTGAACCAGAAGAAGGTGAAGATGGTCGGCACGAACATCACGCCCAGCACGAACTGGCGGATGGTGCGCCCGCGGCTGATCTTCGCGATGAACAGGCCGACGAACGGCGCCCAGGCGATGGTCCAGCCGAAGATGAACAGGGTCCAGTTGCCGATCCAGTCGCTCGATTCGTAGGCCTGCAGGCTGAAGGTGCGCTCGACGATGTTTGACAGGTAGAAGCCGGTGTTCTCGACGAAGGCCTCGAGCAGGAAGATAGTCGGGCCCATGACGAACACGAACAGCACCAGCGCGATCGCCATGATCATGTTCAGCTGCGACAGGCGCTTGATCCCCTTGTCCATGCCCGCGACCACCGAAACGGTGGCGGCCGCCGTGATCACGGCGATCGCGATGATCTGCACGGTGGTGTTCACGGGGATGTTCGGCCACAGGTAGTTCAGGCCCGCGTTGATCTGCGCGACCGATAGGCCCAGCGTGGTGGCGATGCCGAACATGGTGCCGAGGATGGCGAAGACGTCGACCGTGTGGCCGATCGGGCCGTGGATGCGTTCGCCGATCAGCGGGTAGAGCGCCGAGCGCATCGACAGCGGCAGGCCGTGGCGGAAGGCGAAGTACGCCAACACCAGGCCGACCAGGCCGTAGATCGCCCAGATGTGAAAGCCCCAGTGAAAGAACGAGATCTGCAGGGCCTGCTTGGCCGCCTCGATTCCACCCTCGACCGCTGACGGCGGGCTGGCAAAGTGCAGCACCGGTTCGGCAACGCCGAAGAACAGGAGCGCGATGCCGTAACCGGCCGAGAACAGCATGGCGAACCACGCCGGGAAGCTGTACTCGGGTTCCGAGTGGTCCGGGCCGAGCTTGATCCGCCCCCAGGGCGAGATCGCCACGGCGATGAAGAAGATCAGGAAGATCGCCACGGCCAGCATGTAGAACCAGCCGAAATCGCTGGTGATCCAGTCCAGCACCTTGGCGAAGACGTCGCCGGCGCGTTCCGGGTTGATCACCGTGCCGATGACCAGCAGCGCGATGACGATCACCGCGGGCAGAAAGACCGGCATCAACAGCATCGTGCGCTTGCCGGCAGTGGGGGTGGTGCTCATGGAGGGCTCCCTGCGTTCTCGTTCGTTTTTATCGGATGGCATTCGCCGAAAGTCCCAGTTCGGGGCGCGGCGATTCGCCCCCTAGGGTATATCACCCGAAGCGCGGTTTTGCTGATCGTTGCCGCCATGGCCCCTCCATTCGAGCCATGTGGGCGGCATTGGCGTCGACTTTTGGTTTTACGCCTCGGTCGGTTCGCCTTTTGTGTTTATACTGCGCGCCCTTATTTCAATCCCTTGGACCGTTTTTTGTGATCGCCAATCTTCGTAATATCGCCATTATCGCCCACGTCGATAATCATCACGCGGTATTGGTCGGGGTTGCGCAGGAAAAGAAACGCGTAAAGTATTGATAAATAAGGCTATAAATGCGCCACAAGCGGTCATTGTTGGTCAGCGACAACCTCTGCCGGTAGATGCTTTTGTGTACATGTTCGTGTACATCGTCTTGCTGGTCTGGCATTTTATGTACACACTCGATTCATTGGCCTCCTCATGTCAATCACGAATCTTTGGTTAAAAAACGCCTATCAAAAACATCGTGATTCGGTCCTTGAGAAGTCTGATCGTGATGGGCTGAGTGTGAGGGTCAGCCGTAAGGGCAAGATCGTCTTCCAGTACCGCTTTCGTTACCACGGCAAGGCTGCTCGTATGGATTTGGGTGCCTACCCCGTGATGAGCCTCAAGGAAGCTAGGGAGGAGGTCGTAAGTCGCCGAAAGCAGCTCGAAGAGGGGCATGATCCGCGGGTGCGCCGCGAAGTCGAGAAGAGAGCCGTTCAGGGGCAGCACACTAACGAGACGCTACTTCGTCTTTGGCATGAGAAGTACGTCGTGATTAACAAGGTCGGGGCTGACGAGATTTTACGTAGCTTCGAGAGGTACGTTTTCCCGGAAATCGGTGATCTCCCCGCCGACGACACGACTACGCATGCTTGGATGGGCCTGCTGGAATCCGTGAGGGATGCGTCTCCCTCGATAGCCTCCCGCCTTCTGACGAATGTGCGCCAATGCCACAAGTGGGCGCGTCGCTGGGGCTACATGTCCCAAGAGCCAGTGGCGAACATGACAGCCCGAGCCGACCTCAACATCCACAAGAACAAGGATTCCGGGCGGGCCTTCACTGACCGCGAGTTGTGGGTTGTGTGGCACGCGACCGAGCGTTCTCGCTTGGCCGCCCGCTCCAAGCTATTCGTGAAACTGACCTTGTTCTTCGGCTGCCGTCCTGGCGAGCTTCGCACCGCCGCAGTTTCCGAGTTCGATTTCGAGAACAAGGTGTGGGAAATCCCGCCGGAACGCCACAAGACTGGGCAGAAGACCAAGCGACCGCTCCGCCGACCCCTGATCGACGAAGTGATCCCGTGGATTGAGGAGGCGATGGCGCTCTCGATGAATCCACGAATGCTGTTCAGCGGTGAGAGCAAGCCCACCGAGCTAGGTGATCGATCTACGGTGTCCTTCCATCGCTCGATCCTCAATGCCGCCGAGAGGCAGCTCAACGCGCCGCTGCCGGGTATGTGTCTGTACGACCTACGCAAGACGGCCCGAACGAATTGGAGTTCGCTCGGACCGCCCCATGTGTGCGAAGTGATGCTGGGCCACTCCCTGCCGGGGGTGTGGCAGGTCTACGACCGACACGACTATCTCGAGGAGCAGGCCGAGGTCTATCGGAAGTGGTGGGATCGTCTCATGCAGATTGTTTCCGCAAAGACTCCTCCCACTCCATAACGTCCTGCGCCAGCCAGCGGTGCTCGGTGCCGCCCCCGCCTTGAATCATCGGCTGTGGAAAACCGCGAGTTTCTTGCCAGCGGATGAGTGTGCGAACACTTCGTCCGTATCGTTCGCATAGCTCGCTGGTCTTCATGTAGCGGTCCAAATGCGGCGGCCGGCGTTGAAGCATCGTCGGTGTTGATTCATTTGAGTGCATGGGCATTTGTTGTTCCTCAATCCGTCTGTCTTTCGCTTGCGACCTGAAATTGTTGGTCAAGCCAGGCGTCAACTTCCTCTCGAAGCCATCGTCGTCCCCAGCCGACCATCATTCCTTCGGGGAACTCCCCTGATCTGATCATTTGATAGAGCGTGCTCCGACCCATTCCGCAGTGGGCTGCGACTTCTTGTGCATTCATTGCCCTTGCCTCGATTCCTCTTTCGATTTTCATCAAAACCTCATTGCTAGTGGCAGTTGTCCTCTGACGGGTTGCATGGTGGGCACGCGGGCGTGGCTCCCTTTTGTATAGGCACCAGTTCTTAGTACAGAGCCGCGGGTGCTCTGCACTTCGGCGACAATACCATTGGTGTAAAAAAGATCAACAATGTGTGTGAGTTGCGCTGTGTGTATGCATGGGGCATATGTGGTAAGTTGGCCTAGAGGCGGCAAAGAGGAGCTTTGTGTTGCTAGGAGGGGAGCAAAGAGAGTCCCCCAAAAATCGGTGGGCATCGGGTGTCGATTAACGCTCTGGAGTGAAGTGAAAGGTATTAAAGGCCTTTTGCCAATCCGGGTGGTTGGGCATTGGGGCCTTGTCGAGGATTGCTGCAGGCGAACGCCCGCGCATGGGTCCGTTGGAGCAACACTAAAGTTTTCTTCGCCCCCACGCTGGCCTTTGTCACAACTCATCGCAACTGTTGTTCTGGCTGGGCTTAAGTTGACTTGGAATTCGTTGCCTTACTTTGTGGGGTCATTAACAAGGGGGAAAGTTATGGGAAAAGAAGATGCGGCGAACGAGGAATTGCTCGAGGAAGGTGCCGAAAGCAAGCCGCGATACCTTCCAGGTTCGGCTCTTACCCGAGCGATTCTTGAAAAAGGCGAAGAGCTTGGTCTTGACCGTCACGGCATGGCTGAAGAGTCAGGCCTGACCTACAGCTACCTCATCCTGATCCTGAACGGATCGCGGGAAGTGCCGAAGATTTCCCACAAGCGCCTGCGCTCCATCGGAAAGTTCCTCGGCATCCCCTTTGCGCAAGTCTTGATGCTCGCCGAGATTCTTGAGCCATCCGACTTCGTGATGGAGGAGGAGCGTGATCTCGAGGACCAGCTTGAGGCGGTCTACGCCTCGATGTGTCGCCATCCTGATTGGCGCGACCTGGCCCCGACTCGCAAGGTGTGGGACGCGATGGACGAGCAGGCGAAAGTAACAATGGGGCTCATGTACCAGAAGCTCGCCCAAGAGGCGCTGCTGGACATGACCCCCATTGTCGAGGTGGTCAACGACGAGGACGAAGGCTAACCGGCCTTCCTGCCTCGATTCGACGTACCACTACGGGCGGGCCTTTTGCGGGCCTGCCCTTTTTTACGCCCGGATTTCGTGGCTCCCCCCGGAGATCGATAGGCTCCTTTGGCTATCACTGGCCTATTAGAGGATGTAGGCCACGAAGCGGTTGATGCTGGCCTCGAAGTCGGCCAGTGACATCTTCCCCTACGCGATCTTCTTCAAGTCCATCTCCCACTTGGCCGTGATGTCGGGGTTCACCTGCAGCTGGCGAAGGGTGTGAGCTGTGAATCGGATCGCATGATCACGTTAGTTAGCGTGTTCACGGCGCTCTATTACGGCGGGTGAGGGTGAGGAGCGCGATTTGTTGTGAGGATCAAAGTCGCATGTGATTGTCACTGTGACAGTGACAATCACATGCACAGGCAACATGAACTGTGAGAGTCACAGTCACATTAACTGTCAATGTGACACTCAGAAAAATACATGTGTATGCAAAGCCCCTCTAATCGTCGTGTGTTCATCATGGCGACTGTGACAGTCAGCGTGAACAGCACCATGCGCCGGAAGCCCTAAACACCTGTGCGAGAACCCTGCCGGTTAAGAAGCTCTCCCCGTGCTGCATCCGACTGGCCTCCCCGCCGTTCAGATGGGCCTGTGCTGGCTTTATCTACAACCTGCGGGCAGATGGATGATCGTGTGGCATTGATTGGCTCCTCGCCGTTCAGATGCGCTTCGATTACCCGGTGTGGAATTGATGCCGTGAGTGCTTGTTTCTCCTCGCCGTTCAGATGTCCTTTCCGAACTGCTTGTGGAGGTATTGGCCGCGATGGCTAACGATGACTTTTCCCCGCTCGGATGTGCTTCGAGAGACGCTGGGGATGATGGATACGAGGGTTGTGTTCTTGAGCTTGTGTCCCGTTCGGAGGCTGGCTTTCGTGCCCGCTTGGAGCGTGGTGTTGATGGCCTGCTCTCCTCCGTTCAGATGCTCAACCGAAGCATCCTTGCCGTGGACCGTTTGCTGTGGCGATTGCAGCCCCCGGCGACGGGCCGGATTCGTGTGCTGTGGCACAAGGCTCCTTCCCGTTCGGATGTTGTGGCCGTGGAGCCGTACCTGGTGAAGTGGAAGAAGGTGCGCCGGGGTTGGCAGACGATCCGCCTGGGTACGCGGGCGGAAAAGAGCGTGGAGTCATGGGGTGGGTTTGAGCGCCACTCAGATGAGGTGCGCGAGGCGGTGTTGCTGGCGAAGCGACTGATTGCCAGGCGAAGCCAGGTGTTGGCCCGCGGTCGGGAGTTGCAGCTCTCCGGGGAGGAACGAGGCCGGTCGAATGCGATGCACGCCAAGACGGTGCGCCGGGAGATCGAGCGGCTGGTTGACCGTGCTCAGGAGAAGTCGGATGGCGAGGACATGCTGTTGAGCCTGTCGTATGTGCTGGAAGGAAGCCGGGTGAGTAAACTCGGTTCGTATGATTCGGATAACATGTTTGCACACGGCGGGTTGCGGGTGTCTCGAGGAACTAATCGATAGTTTATGAGATCGCACCGAAACCGTACGTATGAGGGTTTATAAAAAAGTTCTAAGGAACTCGATTCAACGGTCTGAAACACAGTTCATTATTAGCACTGATACGCATGCACCCGTCTTGAGAGACATTCGGGCTGGAATCATTGCGAGCGCAGCCGCTTCCTCCGGGTCGATCGACTCACTCCGTGCCCACCATGTGCCCTCTCGTGAGTCGAGTTGGATTGGAACATAGCGGTCGACAGATGCGGATTCGAGAGATTGCGCCAATCGAGCGGTGACTCGAGGGGGCGAGACGCCATCGGTCATCATTTCATATAGAGCCGGTTGAACGACCCCATGCAGTGCGGTCAGCAGTGCGGTCGGTCGGCCAGGTAACGACATGAGGATCGTGCCGCCGATACTCCTGGCTGCGCTGGTGGGACGTCCTGGACGCATTGAGACGCCCTCGAAGAGTGGAGTGCCGAGGCGACGCAGAACGGTGCGTCCGAAGTCATGGACACCCACCGAACTCCCCCCAACGAGCAACACCAGGTCGGCACTGGCGAGGTGCCGTCGTACCTCGGCCTCTATTGTCGGTAGATGGTCGGCGATCGGCCCGAATGGTCCGATAACGTCGGCCCCAAAGCGAACGAGAGTAGTTTCCAGGAGAATGCTGTTGCTGTCATGAATGCCGCCAGGTGAGCAGGGTTGGTCGGGAGAGACCAGCTCGTCGCCGGTCACCAGCACGGCTACTCGTGGCGGTCTGCGTATCGGCAGGGTTGCTAAACCGTGTCGGGCGGCGAGCGAGAGGTGGCCCGGTTGCAGTCGAATGCCTACGGACAGTACGGTCGCGCCCGGCATGTTGATTGCCCCGACGCCCTCACAGTCGGCCCAACGTTTCACCTGGGCCGTTGCCCGCAGTTTTCCTGCCGAGACGGCGACGATTTCCCGACGCAAAACCACGTCGGCCCCGGGCGGCAAGGGTGCGCCCGTGGCAATGGGCACACATTGCCCAGAGTGAAGGGATTCCGGCATGGTGAGGCACGCTTGTGATCCGGTTCGGATGGTTAATTCCCCGCCACAGGTGACGTCCGCCAGGCGGGCGGCATAACCGTCCATCATGGCTCGGTTGAATGGCGGGTAGGCTTGGGGGGCGTGAATCGTACGGGCGAGTACCCGTCCTAGTGCCTGGTCGAGGGGAAGTTCCAGTTCGGAAAGTGCCGGCGCAGCGGCACTCAGCGTCATAATCGCTTCCGCAGCGCTGGGGCTGGACGTGCCGCAATGGCAGTTGGTCATGAGTCGCTTCTCCCTATTCCCAAGCCTGGCATGGCTGATTCCCGCAATAGATCGATCCGGGTGTTGACGTTGAGAAACGCATTTCGGTCCTCGGAGAGATCGCAGCAGGCGTGTGGCCCGCCGGTGAGCAGGTCGGTCAGCCTTTCGGGCACCGGTCCGACTCGCTGGCGGCGGAGCGACGGGACGTGGAAAAGCGCCACGCCGGGTTGCAGGCGATGGCCGTCGTCGGCGATCACTACCGGGGCGCCGGTAGCCCGCTGGCGGGCGATTAAGCGAGCCGGCCACTGCGGCCGATAGTGCGGCGTGTCGCAAGGCGCGAGCAGCACCCAGTCGTGCCGCAACCGGCCCATTGCGGCGTGCACGGCCGCCGCGGGGCCGCGCCGCACCCGGTCCGGGTCGGTGATGGTGCGATGGCCGAGTCCACGGTAGGCATCCAGGTGGCGGTTGGCGACGATCACCAGCTCGGCGACCGACGGGGCGAGCGCCTCGATCACGTGGCTGACCATGGGCTGGCCGAGGAACGGCTCGAGGCCCTTGTCGCGGCCGTCCATTCGCCGACTGGCGCCCCCGGCGAGCACCAGTGCGCTCAACGGGGTCTCGGCCTTGAGTTCTAGCTTGAGGGCGGGCCTCATGAGGTCGCTTCCCGGTCTTGCGGGCGATGATTCGGGTGGTCGGTCGGGGCATTGCCCGGCTGATCGCCCTGGTGATCGCCTTGGTGATCAGCCAAGTGGTGGGCAAGGGCATCCACCAGCGGCTTCATGAAGAAGCGCCCTTCCGGCATCACGTCGACGTCGATCCCCAGTTCCGTCAGCCGGTTGGCCATCACCGGGCCGATGGCGGTGACCGCGGTCCGGTCGGCGAGTGCTTCGCGCAAGGCCGGCTCGCGGTCGTGGGCGCGGGCGACCTTGAGCAGCCGGTCGATCTGCGGCTGGCTGGTGAAGGCCACCGCATCGATCTCCCCGGCGATCAGTCGGTCGACCAGGGACAGCACGGTGTCGGTCTCGCTCTCGCTCGCGTAGATATAGGGCCAGACCGGGAAGGGTTCGGTGCCCAGCGCCTCGATCGCCTCGATCAACGGCCGATTGGGTTCGGTGCCGTACATTGCCAGGCCGACGACCGCTGCCGGATTGTCCAGCCGTTGCAGCGTGGTGATGATCCCGGCCGAAGTCGGCTCGTCGGCGACCACGTCGGCGGCGATACCCCAGTGCTTGAGCACCCGGCCCGGCTTGGGCCCGCGCACGATCAGGCGCACCTCGGCGAGCCGTCGGCGGAAGGCCTCCTGCAGGCCGAATCGCTCGGCCGCGGCGTCCAGGCGCGCGACGCTCTCGCCGGTGAGGATGACCAGGTCGCCAATACGGGAATCGGAGACGAACCGATCGAGCCAGTCGCGGACGGCCGCCTGATCGGGGCTGTCGTGCATGCTGATCAGCGGGCATCGCACCACCTCGGCGCCGCGGCGCAGCAGGAGGTTGGCCAGCACGTCGAGCTGCCGGGTCTCGGGCAGGGCGATGCGTCGGCCGGCGAAGGCATTGGCGTCAAGACGAGCGGTCATGGCAAGTCACTCCTAGGGTCTGCGGCGCCCGGGCGTTTGGCCGGTGGTCGATCGGCCCGGGCAGGCAATGGTTTCAGATCTCCAGTTCCCGCTGCGGGGCGGTCTTGTAGTGGGTGACGTACATGATCAGTCCCACGAACATCAGGCCGCCGACCAGGTTGCCCAGCGCGGTGGGCAGCTCGTTCCACAACAGGTAGTCGCCGAAGGTGAAATCGCCGCCCATGATCAGGGCGAAGGGGAACAGGAACATGTTCACCACCGAGTGCTCGAAGCCCATGTAGAAGAACAGCATGATCGGCATCCACATGGCGAAGATCTTGCCGATGGCCGAGGTCGAGAGCATGAAGGCTGCCACCCCGGTCGAGACCATCCAGTTGCACAGGATCCCGCGGATGAAGATGGTGAACCAGCCCGACAGGCCGTGCTCTTCGTAGCCCAGTGTGCGGGCCATGCCGATATGGCCGACCTTCTCGGCGATCGCGCCTCCCGGGGCCGAGTAGCCAAAGGTGAGGATGAACGAAATCATGAAGGCCACCGTGACCGCGCCGGCGAAGTTGCCCACGAACACGAGGCCCCAGTTACGCAACACCTGGTTGACGGTCACCCCGGGTCGTCGGTCGAGCAGGGCCAGGGGCACCAGCATGAATACGCCGGTCAGCAGGTCGAACCCCAGCAGGTAGAGCAGGATGAAACCCACCGGGAACAGCAGTGCGCCGATCAGCGGCGAGCCGGTGTTGATGGTGACCGTGATCGCGAAGGCCGCGGCCAGTGCGAGGATCGCGCCGGCCATGTAGGCGCGAATCAGGGTGTCGCGGGTCGAGACCCGGATCTTGGCCTCGCCGGCATCGACCATCTTCTTGGCGAGATCGTTGGGCGGGACGTAATCGGCGTGCATGCCTTGCGTGTTGTCGGCCATGGTGGATTCCCCGTGAGTGGCGGATGTGTGTCTGCTGTGTGTCGAACGCGTGTTGAATTCAGATCAGGTGTCGGCTTGTAGCGCGGCTTATGCGGCACTGCGGACCGACAACGGATCGCTCTGCTCGATAGAACCGGAGAGAAAGCTCGGATCGGCACTCGCCGACCCTTCGAACCAGGCGAGTCGCGAGTGCAGGCCGACCACGTCGCCGATGATCAGCAACGCGGGCGACTGGGCGGCGGCGATGCGATCGGGCAGGGTGGCGAGCGTGCCGACGTGCACCTGCTGGCGCGAGGTGGTGCCATGCTCGACCAGCCCCGCCCCCCGGTCCGCGGGCATGCCGTGCGCGATCAGCTGCGCGCAGATCTCGCGGGCATTGCCAAGCCCCATGTAGAACACCAGCGTGTCCTGGCCCGAGGCGAGGTGCTGCCAGTCGAGATCCAGCCGCTCGCCACGCCGGTGGCCGGTGACGAACCGCACCGACTGGGCGTGATCGCGGTGGGTGAGCGGGATGCCGGCATAGGCGGCGCAGCCGCTGGCGGCGGTGATGCCGGGCACCACCTGGAAGGGCAGGCCGGCGCGGGCGAGTACGTCGATCTCCTCGCCGCCGCGGCCGAAGATGAACGGGTCGCCGCCCTTCAGCCGGGCGACGCGCTTGCCCTCGGCGGCGAGGTCGCGCAGCAGACCGCTGATATCGCCCTGCGAACAGCTGTGATTGCCGGCCCGTTTGCCGACGTAGATCCGCTCGGCCTCGCGCCGGGCCAGATCGACGATCGCCGGGGCGACCAGCCGGTCGTAGACGACCACGTCGGCCTTTTGCAGCAGGCGCAGCGCGCGGAAGGTCAGCAGGTCGGGATCGCCGGGGCCGGCGCCGATCAGGTAGACCTCGCCGGTATCGGTGGGCGCCTCGCGGTCGTCGAGCAGACCGGCGAGCTTGTCCTCCGCCTCGCGGTCCTTGCCGGCGAGCACCAGGTTGCCGATCGGCCCGTCGATGACGTCCTCCCAGAACCGCTTGCGGGTCTCCAGGCCGAGAATGCGGTCCTTGGCGCGCTGGCGGTAGCGTCCGAGCAGATCGGCTAGCCGGCCGAATCCGGCCGGGATCAGGGTCTCGAGCCGGGCGCGCATCAGCCGGGCGAGCACCGGCGAGCGCCCGCCGGTCGACAGGGCGATGGTGACCGGGCTGCGATCGACGATGCCCGGCAGGATGAAGCTGCATAGGTCCGGTTCGTCTGCGACGTTGACGGGGATGCCGCGGGCCTCGCAGGCATCGAACACCGAGTGATTGACCTGCGGCTCGTCGGTCGCCGCGATCACCAGCCGGTTGCCGACGACCATGGCCGGGTCGAACACGGCCTCCTGCCAGGTGAGCCGGCCGTCGTCGACCATGCGGCGGGTCTCGCCGGTGATCATGGGGGAGACGACCGTCACCCGGGCGCCGGCGGCGCGCATCAGGTCGGCCTTGCGAGCGGCGACCGCGCCCCCGCCGACGACCAGGCAGGGCTTGCCGCGCAGGTTCATGAAGATGGGAAGCTGGTCCATGGGGGTTCCCTCAGTTGCTGGTTTCGGTCAGGCGCCGGGCAATGAGCTGTTTGAGCTCAGGAATGCACGAGCCGCAGTTGGTGCCCGCCTGGGTGCACTCGCCCAGTTGGCGGGCATCGGTGATCTGTTGGGTGTCGATGGCATCGATCAGGGTGTTTTGACCCACGTCGAAGCAGGCGCAGACGATCGGGCCGCGATCCTCGCCGGGTGTCGCCGGCTTGCCGGCCAGCAGGTCGGCCTGGTCCTGGTCGGAGAGCGGCGCGTGCGAGAACAGGTCGGTCAGCCAGCCGATGTCGGGGCGACGACTGCGGCGGCTGACGAAAAGCACGGACTGCAACCGCCCTTCGGCCAGGCAGGCGACGCGATACTGGCCGCCTTTCGGGTCGGCGAACTCGATCCATTGACGGGCCGTGTCGGCGGGCGGGGCGAGCTCGGTCTGCGCCCAGGCGATCCAGTCGGCCGGTGCGTCGATGCCCGCGAGTTCCAGGCGCTGGAGGCCGGCGCCCTGGATGACGACCCGGTAGTCGCCCGGCCACCCGGCGAGGGCCGGTGGGCGGGTCGCGCCTTCGCACACCAGCGCCCAGCCGTACCAGTGCGCCGCGTAGGGTTCGGCCCAGACGGCCTGGGTCTTGAACTCGGGCTGGCCGGAAACCGGGTCGGTGTCGCTGGCGATCACATTGTTTACGCCGGAACGGCTGGCGGTGAGGTGGCTCCAGTGCATGGGGACGAACAGCGAGCCGCGGCGCTGTTCGTCGTCGAGGCTCACCCGGGCGAGGATCTCGCCCTGGGCGTTGCCGATCCGTGCAATCTGGCCGCCTCGCAACCGGTAGCGGGCAGCGTCGAAGGGGTGCACGCTCACGGTCGGTTCGCCGCGATGGGTGTTGAGTCGCGGCACGGGCCCCGTGCGGGTCATGCCGTGCCACTGGTCGCGCAAGCGGCCGGTGTTAAGACGCAGCGGGAAGGCCGGGGTCAGGGCCGAGGCGGCGCCGCGGTTGTCGACCGGGATCATCCGGGCGCGGCGATCGTCGGTGAAGAAGCGTCCGTCGGCGAACAGGTCGATGGTCTCCCGCTCGCCGTCACGCCCGGCTTGCACCGGCCAGCGGGTCGGTGCCAGCGCCTGGTAATCGTCCCGGCTCAACTCGGCCAGCCCGGCGAGGTCGAGATCGCGGCTGCCGGCGTTCTCGAACGCGGTCTGGCGGGCGTATTCGCGGAACACGCTGGCCGAGTCGGGGAAGTCGAAGGCCGTCGCCCAGCTCGGGTCGATGCGGCGGGCGACCTGGCTCACGATCCACCAGTCCGGTCGGGCCTGGCCCGGCGCGTCGAGGAACGCGCGCTGGCGGCTGATGCAGCGCTCGGAGTTGGTGACCGTGCCGTCGCGCTCGCCCCAGGTGTTGGCCGGCAGCAGCACGTCGGCAAACCCCGCCGTGTCGGTGCCACCGTGGCACTCGGAGAGCACCACCAGCGGGCAGGCGTCGAGTGCCTCGCGCACGGTGGTGGAATCCGGCAGGCTGAAGGCCGGGTTGGTCGCCATGATCCAGACGGCCTTGATCCGCCCGTCGCGCATCGCCTCGAATAGGTCGACGGCCTTGAGGCCCGGTTCGGTCGCCATGTTCGGCGCCTGCCAGAAACGACCGACCCGGTCGATGTCGGCCGGCGTGAAATCCTGGTGGGCGGCAAGCTGATTGGCCAGCCCGCCGACCTCGCGCCCGCCCATGGCGTTGGGCTGGCCGGTGATCGAGAACGGGCCCATGCCCGGCTTGCCGATCCGGCCGGTGGCCAGGTGCAGGTTGATGACCGCATTGCCCTTGTCGGTGCCGCTGGCGGACTGGTTGAGCCCTTGTGACCAGAGGCTGACGCTTCGCTCGGTCGCGGTGAACCAGTCGTAGAACCGCTGGATGTCGTCGACCGGCAGGCCGCAACGTTGGGCGATGTTCTCGATGTCCTGGCTGTCGTGGCGCGCCGCCTCGACGGTGGCATCGAAACCCTCGACGTGGGCTTCGACGAACGACCGATCGATTCGTCCCCGGTCGGCGAGGTGCGCAAGCAGGCCGTTGAGGAGCAGGATGTCGGTGCCCGGGGCGATTGGCAGGTGCAGGTCGGCGATGTCGCAGGTGGCGGTGCGCCTCGGGTCGATCACCACGAACCGCATCTCGGGCCGGGCCTCCTTGGCGGCGATCAACCGCTGGAACACCACGGGATGGGCCCAGGCGGTGTTCGAGCCGATCAGCACGACCAGGTCGGCCTGTTCGAGATCCCGGTAGGAAACCGGCACCGTGTCGCTACCGAAGGCGCGCTTGTAGGCCGCCACCGCCGAGGACATGCACAGGCGCGAGTTGGTGTCGATGTTGGCCGCGCCGATGTAGCCCTTCATCAGCTTGTTGGCGAGGTAGTAGTCCTCGGTCAGCAACTGGCCGGAGACGTAGAAGGCCACCGAGTCCGGGCCGTGCTCGGCGATCGTTTCCCGGAATCCGGTCGCGACGCGCTCGAGTGCGCTCTCCCAGTCGGTGGTTTCGAGCGTGCCATCCGCACCGCGCAGGGTCGGTTCGATGAGCCGCTGCGGCAGATCGAGGGTTTCGGCGAGCGCCGCGCCCTTGGAGCACAGCCGGCCGAGATTGGCCGGGTGGTCCGGGTCGCCGCGGACCGACCACTCGCCATCGGGCGCTTGCCGCTCGGCGAGCACGCCGCAGCCGACGCCGCAGTAGGGACAGGTGGTGCGTACCGAATCCATGGAATCCCTCAGGCGTCGTCGGCCAGATCGTGGACGACGTCGTCGGCTGGCGTGAGCTCGGGGGGCAGTGCGGGCACGCCCAGCGAAATCACCCCCTCGTCATCCACCCGGGTGGGGTAGCGCGGCGTACAGCCGACGTCGGGCTTGACCGCCTCGCCGCTGGCAAGCTCGATCACCCAGCCGTGTAGCGGGCAGGTGACCCGCTGGCCGTGGACGATGCCCTGCGACAGCGGCCCTTCTTTGTGCGGGCACTGATCGCGCACGGCGAAGATCGCATCCCCGTGGGCGCGGAAGATCGCGATACGCACGCCCTGGTGCTGGACTACCCGCGAGCCCAGCGGCGGGATGTCGGAGACCGGGCCGATCCGGTACCAGGTGAGATCGTTGGCGTTCGACTGGCTCATGAAAGCACCATCATCGGTTCGTATTCGTGGTCGTCCTCGGCGGCGACCTGGTCGGCCCAGGGGTCGCGCTGCGCGAACCGCTGGGAGTTGGCGAAACGTTCGGAGAGCGTTTCGCGCCCGGAGGGGTCCTCGAGCAGGCGACGCTTGACGTAGGACAGGCCGACCCGCTCGATCCAGGGCGCGGTCCGTTCGAGGTAGCGCGCCTCTTCGCGGTAGAGCTGGATGAAGGCGGTGGTGAAGTCGATCACCTCGGCCTCGGTGTCGACCTTGCAGAGGAACTCGGTGGGCCGCACCTTCATGCCGCCGTTGCCGCCGACGTGCAGCTCGTAGCCGGAATCGACGCAGACCACGCCGAAGTCCTTGATGGTCGCCTCGGCGCAGTTGCGCGGGCAGCCGGAGACCGCGATCTTGAACTTGTGCGGCATCCACGAGCCCCAGGTGATCTTCTCGAGCTGGATGCCCAGCCCGGTCGAGTCCTGGGTGCCGAAGCGGCACCACTCGCGGCCGACGCAGGTCTTCACCGTCCGCAAGGACTTGCCGTAGGCGTGTCCGGAGACGAAGCCGGCGTCGTTGAGGTCCTTCCACATGGCCGGGAGCTGCTCTTTTTGCACCCCGAGCAGGTCGATGCGCTGCCCGCCGGTGATCTTGACCGTCGGTACCTCGAAGCGCTCGGCGACCTCGGCGATGCTCTTGAGCTGGTTGGGCGTGGTGACCCCGCCCCAGATGCGCGGGATGACCGAGTAGGTGCCGTCCTTCTGGATGTTGGCGTGGACGCGTTCGTTGATGAAGCGCGACTGCGGGTCGTCCTGGTAGGTATCCGGCCAGGCGCAGAGCAGGTAGTAGTTGAGCGCCGGGCGGCATTTCGCGCAGCCGTTATCGGTGCGCCAGTCGAGCGCCGCGAACACCGCCGGGATATCGTGGAGCTCTTGGCGGTAGATCGCCTCGCGCACCTCGTCGTGGCTGTGATCGGTGCATTCGCAGACCGGCTTTTTCGACGGCGCGGCGGAGTAGTCGCCGCCCAAGGTCGAGGCCATCAGGTCCTCGACCATGCCGGTGCACGACCCGCAGGAGGCGGACGCCTTGGTGTGAGCGCGCACCTCGTCGAGCGTGAAGATCTTGTTCTCGTTGATCGCCCGGACGATGTCGCCCTTGCACACGCCGTTGCAGCCGCAAATCTCGGCGTCATCGGGCAGGCTCGCGATGCGCGCGGTCGCGCCGTGGCCCGAGTCCCCGACGTGGGCCTGGCCGAACAGCAGGTGCTCGCGCATGTCGGAGATGTTCGTGCCTTCGCGCATCAACTGGAAGTACCAGGAGCCGTCGAGCGTGTCGCCGTAGAGGACCGCGCCCTCGACCCGGTCGTCGCGCAGGACGAGCTTCTTGTAGACGCCGCGGGCCGCGTCGGCGAAAACCATCTCCTCCTCGGTCTCGTCGTCGCCCGCCGCGATCTTGCCGGCGGAGTAGACGTCCACGCCGGTGACCTTGAGCTTGGTCGAGACCATCGAGCCGCCGTACTTGGCGATGCCGTAGTGCGCCAGGTGGTTGGCACAGACCTTGGCCTGCTCGAACAGCGGCGCGACCAGCCCGTAGGTGTCGCCGCGATGCTGGGCGCATTCGCCCACCGCGTAGATCTTCGGGTCGTAGGTCAGCAGGGTGTCGTCGACGACGATGCCGCGCTCGCAGTAAAGCTTGCTCGCCTCGGCGACGTCGATGTTGGGCCGGATGCCGGTGGCCATCACGACCAGGTCGGCCGGCAACCGCTCGCCGTCGTCGAGTTCCACGCCCGTGACCCGACCGTCGCCCTCGATCCGGCGGGTGTTGGCATTGACGCGCACGTCGATGCCGCGCTCGCAAAGGGTGCGCTCCAGCATGCGGCCGGCGGCCGTGTCGAGTTGCTGGTCCATGATGTGGCCGTTGCGATGCAGCACGGTGACGTGCATGCCGTGGGCGGCGAGCCCCGCGGCGGCTTCCAGCCCGAGCAGGCCACCGCCGATCACCACGGCGCGACGGTCATCGCCGTCTGATGCCTCGACCATCGTCTCGACGTCGGCGACGGTGCGAAAGCCGAGCACGCCGTCCTGGTCGGCGCCGGGAATGGGCGGGATGAACGGTCGCGAGCCGGTGGCGATCAGCACTCGGTCGTAGGGCAGGCGGTCACCATCCTGGGTGAGCACCTCGCGGCGAAGCCGGTCGATGCGCTCGACGCGTTCGCCCTTGCGCAGGGTGATGTCGCGCTCGGCGTACCAGTCCTCGTCGTTGAGCATGATCTCGGGCAGGGTCTGCTCGCCGGAGAGCATTGGCGAGAGCATGATCCGGTTGTAGTTGCCGTAGGGCTCGTCGCCGAACACGGTGATCTCGTACATGTCCGGGGCCAGCTTGAGGAGTTCCTCGAGCGTGCGCATCCCGGCCATGCCGTTGCCGATCAGCACCAGGCGCGGTTTGGTCTCGGGGGTCGATGGAACGGAACGAGTCATGGCGTCGGCTCCCGTTGGATGTTGAAGGGAAAATGGAACGATTCGAGGGGCGGGTTCACGCGGTCGTCTCCCGCGCCTTGCGGCCCGCCTCGCCGGTCGCGGCGCGGGCCGGTTCCGGCGCGGCCGGTGGCGTTTGATTCGTCTCGGGGCGCGCGGTGGCCGGGGCACTTTCGACCTTCTTCTGTTTCTCGTAGAGGAAGGTCAGCACCTCGTGGCGGTAGTGGTTGTAGGCCGGGTCGTCGGCCAGGGCGAGGCGATCGCGCGGACGCGGCAGGTCGACCGAGAGGATCTCGCCGACCGTCGCCGCCGGGCCGTTGGTCATCATCACGATGCGATCGGAGAGCAGGACCGCCTCGTCGACGTCGTGGGTGATCATGATCACGGTGTTGCCGAGATCGGCCTGGATATCCATCAGCGAGTCCTGCAGATGGGCGCGGGTCAGGGCGTCGAGCGCGCCGAACGGCTCGTCCATCAGCAGCACCTTCGGCTGCATCGCCAGTGCCCGGGCAATCCCGACGCGCTGCTTCATGCCGCCGGAAATCTCGTCGGGGCGCTTGTGCGCCGCGTGTTCCATGTGCACCAGGGCGAGGTTGTGGTCGATCCACTCGCGCATCTCCCTGCGGTTCTTGGTCTTGCGAAAGACCCGCTTCACGGCCAGTTCGACGTTCTGGTAGACCGTCAGCCAGGGCAGCAGCGAGTGGTTCTGGAACACCACCGCGCGTTCGGGACCCGGCTGGTCGACCTCGCGGCCGTCGAGGATCACGCCGCCGCGGGTGGCCTGGTGCAGGCCGGCGACGATGTTCATCACCGTCGACTTGCCGCAACCGGAATGGCCGATCAGCGAGACGAATTCGCCGCGGTCGACGCGCAGATTGATGTCGTCGAGGGCCTTGAACGGCCCCTTGGGCGTCGGGAATTCGATGTCGACGCCGCTCAGTTCAAGATGGGATTCGCTCATGGGGAAATTTCCTTAACGCAGTACGGCGGACTTGTCCCAGGACACGACGCGCTGGAGCGCGAGCATGCCGCGGTCGAGGAGAAAGCCGATGAAACCGATCGCCAGCACGGCGACCATGATCCGGGCGAGCGAGTTGGACGATCCGTTCTGGAACTCGTCCCAGACGAACTTGCCGAGACCCGGGCTCTGGGCGAGCATTTCAGCGGCGATCAGCACCATCCAGGCAATGCCCAGCGACAGGCGCAGCCCGGTGAAGATCATCGGGATCGACGAGGGCAGGACGATCTTGATCACGTGGGTCACCCAGCCCAGGCGCAGGACCTTCGAGACGTTGAGCAGGTCGCTGCTGACGGTGTTCACGCCCACGGCGGTGTTGATCATCGTCGGCCACAGGCTGCAGAGCACCACGGTGATCATCGAGACCAGGAACGACTTGTCGAACATCGGCTCGTCGGTGACGTAGACCGCGCTGACCACGATGGTGACCAGCGGCAACCAGGCCAGCGGCGAGACCGGCTTTAGTATCTGGATGATCGGATTGAACGCCGAGTAGAGCTTGTTGCTCAGGCCGATCACGATGCCCACCGGGATGGCGATCACCGAGGCGATCAGAAAGCCCGACAGGACGGTGATCAGACTGGTGATGATCTGGTCGAAGAACGTCGGCTTGCCGGGGTAGTCGTGGATGCGCGGTTCGTAATCCGGGTCGTCGGCCAGCCGTTCGGCGATGCGTTGCTCCTGGCGCTCGTAGAACGCCTCGGCCTTGTCGCGCTCGGCGACGTGCGAGGCATAGAGCGCCTCGGCCTGGTGCAAGACCTGTGTCGGGCCGGGGAACTGGCCCAACGAGGTCTCGATCTTGGCGGCCGCGCCGGCCCAGATCATCAGGAAGACCACCAGGCCGATCAGCGGCAGGCCAAAGGTGCGGAACAGGATGTCGACCTGCTCGCGGCGGTTCTCGCCGCGGACCAGGTTGACGACGGGGGCGATGGCGCCGGGTGTCTTGAGGGACAGATTCATGGAGTCACTCCGGGGGCGGTTGGCCGGGTCGATCAGACCTGATCGTCAGCCTTGAGACCGATGGGGAACTGTTCGAGGTAGGCGTTCGGCTTGCGGCCGTCGTAGGTCACCCCGTCGATGAATTCGTCCTGCGGCGGGCGAAAGCCGGTCTCGCTCCCGAAGTCGGGGAAGTCCTCAGCGCTCATCGCGCCGTCGGCGATCAGTTCCTTAGCCGCCTGGGCGTAGATGTCCGGGCGGTAGACCCGCTTGGCGGTCTCCCGGTACCAGTCGTCGGATTTGTGCTCGGCGATCTGCCCCCAGCGACGCATCTGGGTCAGGTACCAGATGGCATCCGAGTAGTAGGGGTAGGTGGCGTTGTATCGGAAGAAGACGTTGAAGTCCGGTACCGGCCGCTCGTCACCCTTCTCGTACTCGAAGGTGCCGGTCATGGAGTTGGCGATCACCTCCTCGTCGGCGCCGACGTAGTTCGGCTTGGCGAGGATCTTGACCGCCTCGGGCCGATTGGCGTTGTTGTCCTCGTCGAGCCACTTGGCCGCACGGATCAATGCCTTGACCAGGCGCACGGTGGTGTTTGGGTATTTTTCGGCGAACTCGCGGGTGATGCCGAAGACCTTTTCCGGGTTGTTCTTCCAGATCTCGTAATCGGTGATCACCGGCACGCCGATGTCCTTGAACACCGCCTGCTGGTTCCAGGGCTCGCCAACGCAGTAGCCGTCGATGGTGCCGGCCTCCAGGGTGGCCGGCATCTGCGGGGGCGGGGTGACCGAGAGCTGGGCGTCGGCGTCGATGAGCCCAGAGGTATCGCCGTTGCGCGGGTCGTAGTAGCCCGGGTGGATGCCGCCCGACGCCAGCCAGTAGCGCAGCTCGTAGTTGTGGGTCGAGACGGGGAAGACCATGCCCATCTTGAACGGCTTGCCGGCCGCGTTGCGCGCGTCGACCACCGGCTTCAAGTAATCGGCCTTGATCGGGTGGACCGGTTTGCCGTTGTCACGCTTGGGCAGATCGGGACGCATCTGCTCCCAGACCTCGTTGGAAAGCGTGATGCCGTTGCCGTTGAGGTCCATGGAAAACGGCGTGATGATCTCGGCCTTGGTGCCGTAGCCGATGGTGGCGGCAAGCGGCTGGCCGGCGAGCATGTGGGCGCCGTCGAGCTGGCCGGTGATCACGCCGTCGAGCAGCACCTTCCAGTTGGCCTGTGCCTCGAGCGTCACGTACAGCCCCTCGTCCTCGAAATAGCCCTTCTCGTAGGCGATGGCGAGCGGCGCCATGTCGGTCAGCTTGATAAAGCCAAAGGTCAACGCTTCCTTCTCGGGGTAGCCGACCTCGGCATGGGCGGGCAGAGCGGCCAGCCCGCTACCGGCCAGCGCGATGCCGGCCAGACCGGTCGCGGTGTGCTTGAGAAAGCGGCGTCGTGAGGAATTGTTGGTGGTCATGAAACGGTCTCCCGTTGAAAAGGCGTGGACATATCTATGGCCTGCTCCCCGATCGCAAGCCCCCGGTGGGGTGGTGGATAATCAGGTTGCGTCAATCTATTCGGCCTCCTCGTGGAGCGGTTCAGTGCTCCGGGCCTCGATGGAGAAATCCGCGCCTGT
>NZ_SWAW01000024.1:0-28953 GCF_005096345.1 Guyparkeria sp. SB14A
GCGCGGATTTCTCCATCGAGGCCCGGAGCACTGAACCGCTCCACGAGGAGGCCGAATAGATTGACGCAACCTGATTATCCACCACCCCACCGGGGGCTTGCGATCGGGGAGCAGGCCATAGATGTGTCACGCCCCGGCGTGGCACCCGCATTCCATGGACGGGCCGTCCGGCAACGGGGCCCGTTCAGCATTATTCCGGCCCGTGGGCGTGCGCCCGGGGGCCCAGATCCGAATCAGCCGCAGAGATCGACCATGGCAAAACGTGACTACTACGAGGTGCTGGGGGTCAGCAAGAATGCCTCGGCCGACGAACTGAAGAAGGCCTATCGCCGCCTGGCGATGAAACACCACCCGGACCGCAACCCGGGCGACGAGCAGGCCGAGACGCTGTTCAAGGAGGCCAAGGAGGCCTACGAGGTGCTCTCCGATCCGCAGAAGCGGTCGGCCTACGACCAGTTCGGTCATGCCGGGGTCGACGGCCAGGGCGCCGGTGGCTTCGGTGGCGGCGGCTTCGGCGGTGGTGCCGGGTTCGCCGACATCTTTGGCGATGTCTTCGGCGACATCTTTGGCGGCGGACGCGCCCGGGGCGGCGCCTCGCGCGGGGCCGACCTGCAGTACAACCTCAAGCTGTCGCTCGAGGAGGCCGTGCGCGGCACCACGGTCGAGATCCGCATCCCGACCACCGAGCCCTGCGAGACCTGCGACGGCAGCGGCGCCAAGCCCGGTACCGGCAAGACCACCTGTACCACCTGCGGCGGCCAGGGCGCGGTGCGCATCCAGCAGGGCTTCTTCGCCATCCAGCAGCCTTGCCCCGACTGCGGCGGCGAGGGGCAGAAGATCGAGGACCCTTGCACGGATTGTGGCGGCACGGGTCGGATCGAGACGCAGAAGACCCTCTCGGTCAAGATCCCGGCCGGCGTGGATACCGGCGATCGCATCCGGCATTCCGGCGAGGGGGCGCCGGGCGAGAAGGGCGGCCCGCCGGGGGATCTGTACATCCTGATCGACATCAAGCCGCACCCGCTGTTCCGGCGCGACGACGCGGATCTCCTGTGCGACATGCCGATCAGCTTCACCACGGCCGCGCTCGGTGGCGAGATCGAGGTGCCCACGCTCGACGGCAAGGTGAGCCTGAAGATCCCGGCCGAGACGCAGACCGGCAAGGTGTTCCGCCTGCGCGGCAAGGGCGTGCGCCCGGTGCGCGGCGGCACGCAGGGCGATCTCCTGGTGACCGTGCACGTCGAGACGCCGGTCAAGCTCAACGACGAGCAGCGCGAGCTCCTCCAGGCGTTCGAGCGGTCGCTGGGCAGCGGCGAGGGCGACGGCGTGGCCAAGAAGCACCGCCCGCGCCAGCATTCGTTCCTCGACTCGGTCAAGCGCTTCTTCGACGACCTGCGCGGCGACTGAGCGTCGCGGAATCCGACGCTCGCCAGGTCCGTCCGGACGGGCGGCGAACGCGGCGGCCCGCCCGCCACCGATTGGCGGATGGCCGCGGTATCGCATTGACTTTGCCGGGCGTTGTCTTTATATTCCGGTTCCCGCGAACATTGGCTTTAAGAGTGATGCCGGGCCCCATATGGGGCTTTTTTATTTTCCCGGCTCCCGGTCTTGCGAACAGGACGGGTTCAACCAGCAGAGGGTGCAGTTAGACGTGCAGAGAATCCCGGCGGCGATCGAGGACATGCTCAAACCGGTGGTCGAGGACCTCGGTTTCGAGTGGGTCGGCGGCGAGTTCCGCGGCGGCCCGTCCGGCCTGCTGCGCGTTTACATCGACCACCCGGACGGCATGACGCTGGATCACTGCGCCGACGTGAGTCACGCCCTGGCTGGCGTGCTCGATGTCGAGGACCCGTTCCCGGGCGCCTACCGGCTGGAGGTTTCCTCGCCGGGCGTCGAGCGGCCGATGTTCCGCACCGAGGATTTCGCCCGTTTCGTCGGGCACCGCGTACGCCTGCGGCTGTACAAGCCGGTGGCGAAGCAGAAGAAGTTCGAGGGCGTCATTCAGGGCGTCGATGGCGAGGACATCACCGTCCTCGTCGACGAGGTGGGCGAGCTGGTCTTCCGTTTCGAGGAGGCCGAGAAGGCCCATCTGGTCTACGAGTTTGCCGACAACAGCAAGCGTGGCCGCAACAAGCGTAAGAAGCGGCGCACGGCGCGGAAATAGAGCGATCTGGCTAGCAACATGAACAAAGAAATCCTTTTTGTCGTCGATTCGGTTTCCAACGAGAAGGGCGTCGAGCGCGACGTGATCTTCGAGGCGATCGAGGCCGCGCTTGCCCAGGCAGCGCGCAAGCGCCATGGCGGTGACATCGAGACGCGCGTCGAGATCGACCGGGAAGACGGCAGCTATCGCACCTTCCGTCGCTGGCTGGTGGTCGAGGGCGAGACCTCCGAGCACCCCGAGCGCGAGATCATCCTCGAGGCCGCCCAGATGGACGACCCCGAGGTGCAACTCGGCGACTACATCGAGGAAGAGATCGAGTCGGCCGAGTTCGGGCGCATCGCCGCCCAGGCCGCCAAGCAGGTCATCGTGCAGAAGGTGCGCGAGGCCGAGCGCCGCCAGGTCGTCGACGCCTACATCGATCGCAAGGGCACCCTGATCATGGGGCTGGTCAAGCGCATCGATCGCGGCAACGTCATCCTGGACCTGGGCGGCAATGCCGAGGCGATGATCCCGCGCGACGAGATGATCGGCCGAGAGGCGGTTCGTCCCGGCGACCGCCTGCGTGGCTATGTCACCGACGTGCGCCACGAGCCGCGTGGTCCGCAGATCTTCGTCTCGCGCACGGCGCCGGAATTCCTGATCGAGCTGTTCAAGCTCGAGGTGCCGGAAATCTCCCAGGGGCTGATCGAGATCGTCAACGCGGCCCGCGACCCGGGCCTGCGCGCCAAGATCGCCGTGCTCTCCAACGACCCGCGCATCGACCCGGTGGGCACCTGTGTCGGCATGCGCGGTTCGCGCGTCCAGTCGGTGACCAACGAGCTCTCCGGCGAGCGGATTGATATCATCGTCTGGGACGAGAACCCGGCCCAGTTCGTCATCAACGCGATGTCGCCGGCCGAGGTGGTCTCGATCGTGGTCGACGAGGACGCGGGCAGCATGGACGTGGCGGTCAGCGAGGAGAACCTCTCCAAGGCGATCGGTCGCGGCGGCCAGAACGTCCGCCTGGCGAGCCAGCTCACCCGCTGGCAGATCAATGTCATGAGCGAAGAGCAGGCGATCGAAAAGGGCGAAACCGAGACCCGACGCATCGTCGAGCAGTTCATGGAGGCATTGGACGTCGACCAGGAAGTGGGCGAGGTGTTGGTCGAGGCCGGCTTCACCACCATCGAGGAAATCGCCTACGTGCCCACCGAGGAGCTGCTCGAGGTCGAGGGCTTCGACGAGGGCATCGTCGAGGAACTGCGCAACCGTGCCCGCGACGCCCTGCTGACCATGGCGATCTCCGGTGGCGGCGACGCCGAGGAGGAGGCCGAGTCGGCCGGCGAGGCGCTGGCGCTCGAGGAACTCGACGGGATGACGGCCGACCTGGCCGCCAACCTGCGCGAGAACAACATCAAGGACTCGGAAGACGTTGCCGAGCTGTCCATTGATGAGTTGACGGAATACGAAGGCGTGGACGAGGAGCTTGCCGGGCGGCTGATCATGGCCGCACGCGCACCCTGGTTTGCCTGAATCGGTCGGCGATTGCCCGAACCGTCGCCCTCGGCAGGTGCCGAGGCGTGAAATCACTGTTTGATAGTTTGTAGGACCACAGGAGTCGTTAATGTCCGAGGTCACGGTTAAAGAATTGGCAAAAGTGGTAGGCGCCACCCCGGAACGGCTGCTCGAGCAACTGGCCGAAGCGGGCGTTTCGGCGTCTTCCGTGGATGCCAGTGTCAGTGACGACGACAAGATGAAGCTGCTGGCCCATCTGCGCAAGTCGCGCTCGTCGGGCGAGGGAGAGGCCAAGAAGCCGTCCTCGCGCATCACGCTCAAGCGTCGTTCGCAGCAGGAAATCAAGGTCGGCGGCGGCGCCCGTGGCGGCAAGACCGTCGCGGTCGAGTACCGTCGCCGCAAGACCTACGTCCCGCGTGACGAGGTCGAGCAGCCCGAAGAGGCCGAGCAGGTCGAGCAGCCGGCCGAGGAAGTGACCCCGACTGCTGCGGTTGAAGAGCAGCAGCCGGCTGCCGAGGCAGCCCCGGCCGTCGAGGAGACGTCCAAGGCCGAGGCAGCCGAGCCGGTCGAAGCCGACGAGACGCCGGCCGAGCCCGAGCCGGTCGCCGAGCCGGCGGCCGAGGCCGAGGAGCAGCCCGCCGAGGAACCGGTTGAAGAGACCGCCGCCGAGGAGAGTGCCCCGGTAGAAGACGCGGCGGCCGAGGCCGGTGAAGACAAGGACGACGGCAAGAAGAAATCCCGCCTGCGCATCGTTGCCATGCCGGAAGAGGCGCCGGGCATCCCGGTCTCCGCCGACGAAGGCAAGCCGAAGCGTGGCAAGCACGGTGGCAAGGGCCGCCATGCACGCGAAAACGCCCGCGAGGAACTCCACCTGGGCGCCGGCGCCGGTCGTCGTCGCAAGAAGGGCAAGAAGGGCGCGGCGTCCAAGACCGCCGTGGCCACCCGCCACACCTTCGAGAAGCCGACTGCCCCGGTGGTCCGCGACGTCAACGTCCCCGAGTCGATCTCGGTCGAGGACCTGGCCCAGCGCATGGCCGTCAAGGGCGTCGACGTGGTCAAGACCCTGTTCAACATGGGCGTGATGGCCACCATCAACCAGGTGCTCGATCAGGACACCGCGATCCTGGTGGTCGAGGAGATGGGCCACAAGCCGCATGCCGAGTCCGAGACGGCGATCGAGGACGAGGCGCTCAAGCAGGTCGAGCAGGGCGAGGCCAAGCCGCGTCCGCCGGTGGTCACCGTGATGGGCCACGTCGACCACGGCAAGACCTCGCTGCTCGACTACATCCGTACCGCCAAGGTCACCGCGGGCGAGGCCGGCGGCATTACCCAGCACGTGGGGGCCTATCACGTCGATACGCCGCGCGGCACCGTCACCTTCCTCGATACCCCGGGCCACGAGGCGTTCACCGCCATGCGTGCCCGTGGGGCGAGCGCGACCGACGTGGTCGTGCTGGTCGTGGCGGCCGATGACGGCGTCATGCCGCAGACGAAGGAAGCGATCCACCACGCCCGGGCCGGCAACGTGCCGATGGTCGTGGCGGTCAACAAGATCGACAAGGACGGCGCCGACCCCGAGCGCGTCCGTGCCGAGCTTTCCCAGGAGGAAGTGATCTCCGAGGAGTGGGGTGGCGACACCCAGTTCGTGCACGTCTCCGCGCACACCGGCGAAGGCATCGACCAACTGCTCGAGGCGATCTTGCTGCAGGCCGAGCTCCAGGAGCTCAAGGCCCCGGTCGAGGGTCACGCCATCGGGACCGTGGTCGAGTCCTCGCTCGAGAAGGGGCGCGGCCCGGTCGCGACCATCCTCGTGCAGAGCGGCACGCTCAAGAAGGGCGACACCGTTGTCGTGGGCAAGGAGTACGGCCGGGTCCGTGCCCTGCTCGACGAGAACGGCCAGCAGGTCAAGTCGGCCGGCCCGTCGATCCCCGTGGTCGTGCTGGGCCTGTCCGGCACGCCGGAGGCCGGCGACGAGCTGGTGGTGATCGAGGACGAGCGCAAGGCGCGCGAGATCGCCGAGTTCCGCGAGGCCAAGCAGCGTGATTCGCGCCTGGCCGCCCAGCAGGCCGCCAAGCTCGAGAACCTGTTCGAGCAGATGAAGGAAGGCGAGGTCGAGTCGCTCAACGTGCTGGTCAAGGCCGACGTGCAGGGCTCGGCGGAAGCCATCCGCGACAGTCTGCAGAAGCTGTCGACCGACGAGGTCAAGGTCAACGTGCTGATGAGCGGCGTCGGTGGCATCAACGAGTCCGACATCAACCTCGCCTCGACCTCGAGCGCGATCGTGATCGGCTTCAACGTCCGTGCCGACGCCGCCGCTCGCAAGACGGCCGGCGAGCAGGACGTCGAGATCCGCTACTACTCGGTCATCTACGAGATGCTCGACGACGTCAAGGCGGCCATGAGCGGTCTGCTGGGTACCGAGACCCAGGAGAAGTTCGTCGGTCTCGCCGAGGTGCGCGACGTGTTCCGTTCGCCGAAGCTGGGCGCGATCGCCGGCTGCATGGTCACCGAGGGCGTGGTCAAGCGGAACAACCCGATCCGCGTCCTGCGCGACAACGTCGTCATCTACGAGGGCGAGCTCGAGTCGCTGCGCCGCTTCAAGGACGACGTCCAGGAAGTGCGTTCCGGTATGGAGTGCGGTATCGGCGTGAAGAACTACAACGACGTCAAGGTCGGCGACCAGATTGAGGTCTTCGAGCGCGTCGAGGTCCAGCGGACCCTGTAAGGCGAACGCGATGGCACAGGGTTTTCAGCGCCACCAGCGGGTGGCCGGCCAGATCAAGCGCGAGATCGCCGAGCTGATCCGCGACTCCGGCGTGGACAGCGGGGCGAACGCGCCGCTGACCATGTTGACGGTCACGGACTGCGAGGTCTCGCGGGATCTCGCCCATGCCCGCATCTTCTACAGCGTGCTCAATGCCAGCGAGCAGCCGGTCGCCGAGCAATGGCTCAACGAGGCAGCCGGTTACCTGCGCGGCGAGCTGGGTCATCGCATGCGCCTGCGTATCGTCCCGCAGCTGACCTTCATCTTCGACAACTCGATCGAGCAGGGCATGCAGATGGATGCCCTGATCCGGGCGGTGCGCGAGCAGGACGGCGACGAGGACGATCCGTCCGACGAGTCGGACCCCATCGACACCGACGGCCGGCACTGAGCCGGCCGCGTCAGTTCGCATGGCACGCAAGCGTCGCGGTCGCGAAATCAACGGCATCGTCCTGTTCGACAAGCCCCTGGGGCTCAGCTCGAACCAGGCGCTGCAGCGCGTGCGGCGGTTGTTCAACGCGGCGAAGGCCGGCCATACCGGCAGCCTCGACCCGGCCGCCAGTGGCCTGCTGCCGGTCTGCTTCGGCCAGGCGACCCGGATCTCGGGACTGTTGCTGGACGCCGACAAGACCTACCGGGTCACCGGCCGGCTGGGTACGCGTACCGACAGCGGCGATCTCGAGGGCGAGGTGATCGAGACCCGCGAGGTCCCGCCGCTGGATGCCGAGGCGATGGAGGCCGTGCTGGCCCGTTTTCGTGGCCGCGTCGAACAGGTCCCGCCGATGTATTCGGCCCTCAAGCACGAGGGCAAGCGCCTCTACGAACTGGCCCGCGAGGGCAAGACGGTCGAGCGCAAGGCGCGCACGATCGACTTCCACGAGGTCACCCTCGAGGCGCTCTCCTCGACCGAGTTCACCCTGCGGGTGCACTCGAGCAAGGGTGCCTACATCCGCACGCTGGTCGAGGATATCGGCGAGGCGCTCGGCTGCGGCGCGGTGGTGGCCGAGCTGCGCCGCATCGGACTGGGCCCCTGGTCGATGGACGAGCAGTCGACCTACCGGCTCGAGGAGCTCGAGGCGATGGTCGCCGAGGGCGGGCTCGACGCCCTCGATCGTGTTATCCTCCCGATCGATTCGGCGCTGGGCGCCTATCCGGCCGTCGTGCTGGATGCGGCCAGCGTCACACCAATTCGCCACGGTCATCCGGTGTTTGTGCCCAACGCGCCACAAACCGGGTGGTTTCGACTCTACGCACCCGACGACCTCTTCCTGGGTATGGGGGAAGTGCTGGATGACGGGCGAACCGCGCCGCGACGATTGTTCGCGGCGTTGTAAGGGGCTTTTGGCCCAGACGCATTGCGGGACGGTGACCGGTCGTCACTGACCCGCGATGGACTTTTAAAGCTTCACCCAGGCAGATAGGAGAACTCCCATGTCCCTGAACGAAAAGACCACCGCCGAGATCGTTGCTGAGTTCGGCAAAGACGCGAACGACACCGGTTCCCCGGAAGTCCAGGTCGCGCTGCTGACCCAGCGGATCACGCACCTGACCGAGCACTTCGCGACCCACAAGCAGGATCACCACTCCCGCCGTGGCCTGCTCAAGCTGGTCAACCAGCGCCGCAAGATGCTCGACTATCTCAAGTCCAAGAGCTTGACCCGCTACCAGGACCTGATCAAAAAGCTGGGCCTGCGCAAGTAAGCGCTTGCCGTTACACTAGGAACCCGCCGCAAGCCGGCGGGTTTTTTGTTTGCGGGGCCCTGAATGGCCCCGTCCCCATCACGAACACATTCGATACGTCAGGAGCCAAGCGTGGCAGTCAGCAAGCAGTCCTTCGAGTACGGTCAACACACCGTCACCCTGGAGACCGGCGAAATCGCCCGGCAGGCCAGCGGGGCGGTCATGGTGACCATGGGCGAGACGGTGGTCCTGGTCACCGCCGTGGTCGCGCCGACCGCCGATCCGGGCAAGGACTTCCTGCCGCTGACGATCGAGTACCAGGAGAAGTTCTACGCCGCCGGCCGAGTACCGGGCAGCTTCTTCCGCCGCGAGGGCCGTTCGACCGAGGGCGAGACCCTGGTCGCGCGCCTGATCGACCGCCCCGTGCGCCCGCTGTTCCCGAAGGGCTTTACCCACGAGACCCAGGTGATCGCGCAGGTGCTTTCGCTCGACCCCGAGGTCGACTCCGAGATCCCGGCCCTGCTCGGGGCCTCGGCGGCGCTGTCGCTTTCCGGTGCGCCGTTTGCCGGCCCGATCGGTGCGGCGCGCATCGGCCACATCGACGGCGAGTTCGTGCTCAACCCGAGCCCGGCGCAACTGACCGGGTCGCGGCTGGACCTGGTGGTCGCCGGGACCGACAAGGCCGTGCTGATGGTCGAGTCCGAGGCCGACCAGCTGCCCGAGGACGTCATGCTCGACGCGGTCATGTTCGGCCATGAGCAGATGCAGGCGGCCATCAAGGCGATCGAGGCCCTGGCCGCCGAGGCCGCCCGCCCGCCGATCGAGTGGACGCCGCCGGCCGACAGCTCCGCGCTGGCCGGGCAGATCGACGCGGCCTTCCGTGCCGAGATCGAGTCCGCCTACCAGATCGCCGACAAGGCCGAGCGCGGCAACCGCCTCGGCCAGCTGCGCGGCGCGATCCGCGAGCGCTTTGTCGACGAGGCCGCCGAGCCGCCGGTCACCGAGAAGACGGTCGACGCCCTGGTCAAGGGCATCGAGTCCGACGTGGTGCGCGGCAACATCCTCGCCGGCAAGCCGCGCATCGACGGGCGCGATACGCGCACGGTGCGCCCGATCAGCATCCGCACCGGCTTCCTGCCGCGCGCCCACGGCTCGGCGCTGTTCACCCGCGGCGAGACCCAGGCGATGGTGGTGACCACGCTCGGCACCGCCCGCGACGCGCAGCTGATCGACGCGGTCGGCGGCGAGCGCAAGGAACCGTTCCTGTTCCATTACAACTTCCCGCCGTTCTGCGTGGGCGAAACCGGTCGGTTCGGCGCGCCCAAACGCCGCGAGATCGGTCACGGCAACCTGGCGCGTCGTGGCGTGATGGCTGCGCTGCCGCCGGCGGACGAGTTCCCCTACACGATTCGCGTGGTCTCGGAGATCACCGAGTCCAACGGCTCGTCCTCGATGGCCTCGGTCTGCGGGGCCTCACTGGCGATGATGGATGCCGGCGTGCCGATGAAGGCCCCGGTGGCCGGTATCGCGATGGGCCTGATCAAGGAGGGCGAGCAGTTCGTGGTGCTGACCGACATCCTCGGTGACGAGGACCACCTCGGCGACATGGACTTCAAGGTCGCCGGCACCGCCGACGGCGTCAACGCCCTGCAGATGGACATCAAGATCGAGGGCATCAACCGCGAGATCATGGAAGAGGCGCTGCGCGAGGCACGCGCCGGGCGGACCCACATCCTCGGTTGCATGAACGAGGCCCTGGCCGAGGCGCGCACCGACCTCTCCTCGCACGCGCCGCGTTTCATCACCATGCGCATCAACCCGGAGCGCAAGGGTGACCTGATCGGCAAGGGCGGTTCGACCATCCAGTCCCTGACGCGCGAGACCGAGTGCCAGATCGACATCGGTGAGGATGGGACCGTCACCATCGCCGCGCCCAACGGTGAAGCGGCCGAGGAGGCGCGTCGCCGGGTCGAGGAGCTGACCGCCGAGCTCGAGGTGGGCAAGGTCTACCACGGCAAGGTGGTCGGCATTAAGGACTTCGGCGCCTTCGTCAACATCGCCCCGGGCAAGGATGGCCTGCTGCACATCTCCGAGATGGCCGACAGCCGGGTCGAGAAGGTCACCGACGTGGTCAACGAGGGGGACGAGGTGGACGTCAAGCTCCTCGAGATCGACCGCCAGGGCCGACTGCGACTGTCGATGCGTTTCTCCGCCTAGGGATCCAGCGGCTATGATGGTCCACGCCACCGGCGGCCATCACGCCGGATGACCCGGGAGTTCGACACGCCATGGCACAGGCCGATCACAACCCCAGCAACGACGAGGCGATCCAACGGATCGTCCAGTCCGTGCGGCTCGCCCGTCAGCCGATCGTGGATGCCGACCTCAATACCGTCGGCTACGAGCTGCTGTACCGTGCCGCGGACGCCGACCAGGTGGCCCGGATCGGCAATTCCAACCAGGCCACCGCCTCGACGGTGCTCAACGCCCTGAGCGAGATCGGCCTCGACAGCCTCGTCGGCGGCAAGCAGGCGTTCATCAACGTGCCCGGCAAGCTCCTGCACAGCGACGTGCTCGAGGGCATCGTCGCCCCGTCCGTGGTGCTCGAGATCCTCGAGACGGTCGAATGCAACGAGCAGACCGCCGAGTCCCTCAGGCGACTCAAGAGGGCGGGCTATCGCATCGCGCTGGACGACTTTCCGCCCGAGGCGATCGACCGCCCCTGCGTGGCCGAAAGCCACTACGTCAAGTTCGACACCCTGGCCGAAGGGACCGACCGGATCGTCGCCGCCGTGCCGGCGGCGCACCGGGCCGGCCTGAAGGTGATCGCCGAGAAGGTCGAGGAGTGGGACGTCTATGATCGCCTGCGTGACGCGGGTGTCGACTTCTTCCAGGGCCACTTCGTCTCTCGCCCGGAGATGGTGACACGCCCGACCGTGCGCGCCTCCAAGGCCAACCTGATGGGGCTGTTGATCCTGTTGCAGGACGACGAGGCCGAGTTCGGCGAGATCGTCGAGCGCATCAATACCGATCTCGCGCTGAGTTACCGCCTGTTGCGGCTGGTCAACTCGGCGGCGATCGGGCTCCGGCGGCAGGTGGATTCCGTCGAGGAGGCGGTGCGGTTGCTGGGGCTGAAGGCCGTGCGCAGCCTGGTCTACCTGTCGGCCCTGACGGGCGTGGACGGCAAGCCGCCGGCCCTGATCCACAACACCATGATCCGGGCGCGGTTCGCCGAGCTGCTGGCGGCACAGAGTCGCCTGGCCAATCCGCCGACCGCCTTCCTGGTCGGGTTGTTCTCCAATCTCGATGCCTTCTACAACCAGCCGCTCGCCCAGTTGATCGAGGAGTTGCCGCTGACCGACGACATCGCCAAGGCCCTGCTCGAAGGGCAGGGCAGCCTGGGCGAGTTGCTCGAGTACGTGCGCTTCTACGAGAAGGGCCAGTGGCTTGAGGGCGATGGCGAGACGGCCGTCTCCTCGCTCAACGAGGTGGCCCCCAACTGCTACCTCGACGCGGTGCGCTGGGACGAGGCGTTGCGCGCATCGCTCGGCGGGCCCTGACGACCGCGCCGCATTCGCCCGCCCCTAAGAAAAAGGGCCGTGATCGCGGGATCACGGCCCTTTTCTGCATCCGGGTATCCGACCGGGTCAGAACCGGCCGATGCTCGGATTGATGTAGCTCAGCAGCTCGCTGTGCTGACGGTTCATGCGTCGGATGATCTCCCGCACGCTGTGCACGATCGCCCGCATCACCTTGTAGACGAGGATCGGGTGGTCGACCAGCAGCGACTCGAGGTGGGCCCGGTCGAGCATGACCACTCGGGCATCGCCGACGGCGCGCAGGGTCGCGCTGTGCGGGGTTCCGTCGAGAAAGCCCGACTCCCCGGCCAGTTGCCCGGTCTCGAGCAGGTGCAGGGTGTCGGAGAACCCGCGGCCGGTATCGCGGCTGACCGCGAATCGACCCTGGATCACGATGAACAGCGTGTCGCTGATCTGGCCTTCCTCGAACAGGATCTCGCCGTTGCTCACCTCGCGGCGCGTGCACACGCTCGCGAGCAGGCGGCACTGCTCGTCGCTCAGTTCCTGCCCCAGCGCGGTCTGCTTGAGCTCCTCACCGGTTACGACTTGTTTCGTCATGGTCTTTCCTGTTGCCGTGTGACGGATGGGCGTGGCCCGGTTCAGGGCATGGCCTTGAGCGGCTCGGCCGGCAGGCTGCCCATGTCGGACTCGTCGCCGGCCTCAGCTGACTCGCCCGATGCGTTGTCGGCCTGGTTACTTGCCTGGCTGTCTGTCTGGCTATCGGCGTCACCGTCCCGCTCGACCATCGAGCGTACGTCGCTGGTCAGGATCTCGACATTCGCCGAATCGCGCAACTCGGCGATCATCCCGTTGATGGCGTCACGCCGGGCGCGATCCTCCAGTTCCGGGCGCATCTGCTCGAGCGTCGGCTTGGGCATCGGCCGGGTCTCCTCGAGCTGGACGATGTGCCAGCCGAAACGGGTCTCGACCGGCTCGTCGGCACGCTGCCCCGGTTCCAGGGCGCCAACGGCATCGGCGAACGGCTCGACCATCTGGTCGAGCGAGAACCAGCCCAGGTCGCCGCCCGCTTCGCCGGAGCCGGTGTCCTTGGAATGCTCCTGGGCGAGTTCGCCGAAGTCGGCGCCGTCGTCCAGCTGCGCGATCAGGTCGCGGGCGGTCTCTTCGTCCTCGACCAGGATGTGCATGGCGCGGTACTGGGTTTCCTTGCCCAGGGCCTCCATTTCCTTGTCGTAGGCGGCCTCGACGTCGGACTCGCTCACCTCCATCTCGGTCATGTAGTTCACGAGGTAGGCGTTGGCGAGCTGGTTGTCGATGGCGTTCTGGATGCGTGCCTGGGTCTGCGGGTCGCGGTCCAGGCCTTCCTCGCGGGCGCGGTCGGCCAGCAGGCGCAGCTCGACCATGCGGCTGACCAGGCGCTCCTCGGGCACCTCGGCGCCGAGGTTTTCCTTCACCACCTCGAGGTTCTCGCGGTAGAGCGGCGAGCCGTTGATGCGGGCGATCACCTCGCCGTCCTCGATGGTGGCGTACGCGCCGCCCGGGCTCGCCTGCTGACCCAGCGGGGTCTTCTCGGCGGTCGTCGCTCGATCCTCGCTGCAGCCGGTCATCGCCCCGGCGCTGAGCAGCAGCCCCGCGCTCAGCGCGATGGCCAGGCGGTGACGACGATGGGGGAGGCGGTCGGCGATCAGTTTGCTATCCATGAACGTATCCTTTGGTTGTTTCGTGTGGTTCGTTTTTCGTTGTGATGGCGCGGTGCCGTCCGATGCTAGCCGGTGGCAGCGAAAATCGGCTTGTAGGGGCGCACGTCGACCGAGGCGTACACGCCGCCGACGGCGAACGGGTCGGACTCGGCCCAGCGGCGGGCGGCCGCGAGGTCCTCGAAGGCCGCGACGATCAGGCTGCCCGACAGGCCCCGGTCCGGGTCGGCGGGGTCGATCGGCAGGGGGCCGGCAGTGAGGATGCGGCCCTCGTCGGTCATCGACTCGATGCGCGCCCGGTGGGCGTCGCGGTGCTCGGCCCGCAGCGGGGCGCTGTCGGCCACGTCGTTGGCCACGATCATAAACCATTGCATTGCGGCGGCGTCCTCCATTGCGATGCGGGTCGGGTCGGTGTCACGGGGTGACGATCAGGGGCGTTCGTCTCGGTCCGGCGGGCCGGTCTCCGCCTCGACCTCGGCGGGGCGTTCGGCGTACAGGCCCAGATAGAGCCCCTGCAGGATCATGAACACGAAGGTCATGCCCATCAGGCCGAACAGCTTGAAGTTGACCCAGAACTCCTCGGAAAACTGGTAGGCGACCAGGATGTTGGCCACGCCCGACAACACGAAGAAACCCACCCAGGCCCAGTTGACACGATGCCAGATGGCCCGCGGTACCTGGATGATGTGTTCCATCATCCGCTGGACCAGCGGCTTCTTGCCGATGAAGGCGCTACCCAGGAAGACCAGCGCGAACAGCCAGTTGAGGATGGTGGGCTTCCACATGATGAACAGCGGGTTCTGCAGGATCAGCGTCATGCCGCCGAACACGACGATCAGTCCCGCGGACACCCAGTGCATCCGCTCGACCTTGCGCCACATCAGCCAGCCGGCGGCGATCTGCACCACGGAGGCGACCATCGCCACCGCGGTGGCCACGTAGATCCCCTCGAGGTGATAGGCGCCGAAGAACAGCAGGATGGGGAAGAAATCGAACAGGAATTTCATCGTGTCTCGCGTAACGAAAAAGGGGCCTGGTATCGGGGCCGGCAGGACGTCCCTGCGGCCGCTTGCAGTACACTAACATGGGCGTGAGGGTGCGGGGAGCGAGCCGTTTGGCCATCCGCTTCTTCAGCCGACAACCGGGCCCGCCGCCACTGCCATTTGCCGCCACGAGGATCACCCATGAGCAAGATGCTCGACATCCATCCCGAGACACCCCAACCACGCTTCGTCAAGCAGGCCGCCGACGCCATCGCCCGCGGGCAGATCGTGGTCGTGCCGACCGACTCGGGTTACGCGCTGGCCTGCCGTCTGGAGGACAAGAACGCAATCGAGCGTATCGGCCGCATCCGGCGTGACGATGGCATCCACCATATGACCCTGTCGGTGCGCGATCTATCCGAGCTGGGGGTCTACGCCAAGGTGGATAACGTCCAGTTTCGTTTTCTCAAGACCCATATCCCCGGCCCCTACACCTTCATCCTGCCGGCGACGCGCGAGGTCCCCAGGCGATTGCAGCACGAGAAGAAGCGCTCGATCGGCCTGCGGGTGCCCTCGCAGGTGGTGTTGCGCGCCATCCTCGAGGCCCTGGATGCCCCCATCCTGAGCGCCTCGCTGGTGATCCCGGACCTCGACGAGCCACTCGACGATCCGGCGCTCTTTCCCACCGCGGTCACCAACCAGGTCGACCTGATCGCCGGCGCGGGCTTTCTCGAGCAGATCCCGGGCACGGTGCTCGACCTGACCGGTGATGATTTCGACGTCCAGCGCGAGGGGCTGGGCGGCGTGCCGCCCGAGCTGGCGGACTGAGCCGGACGTGCTGGAGCTTTCGTTCCTGCAGAAGATCGCGATCGGCATCCTGCCGATCCTGCTGGCGGTGACCGTCCACGAGGCCGCCCACGGCTATGTCGCCAACGCGCTGGGCGATCCCACCGCCAAGCGCGCCGGGCGGCTGACGCTCAATCCCATCCGCCACGTCGACTGGCTGGGCACGATCGTCGTGCCGCTGCTGATGTACCTGTTCACCCCGTTCGTCTTCGGCTGGGCCAAGCCGGTGCCGGTGAATGCCGCCCGCCTGCGTGACCCGCGTCGCGGCATGTTCCTGGTGGCCGCCGCCGGACCGGCTGTCAACGTCGTGATGGCGCTCGGCTGGGCGTTGGTCACCGTCCTGGCCCTGAAGGGGCTCGACGGCGGGATGGCGTTCGCCGAACCGCTGGCCCTGATGGGGCAGGTGGGGATTTTCATCAACCTGATACTGGCCGTGTTCAACCTGTTGCCGATCCTGCCGCTCGATGGTGGTCGGATGCTGGTGGCCGTGCTGCCGGCACGCTGGGGCGACACGATGTCACGCCTCGAGCCCTGGGGGCTGCCGATCGTGGTGGTGCTCCTGGTCACTGGCGTGCTCTCGGCGATCCTGCTGCCGATCATGGGCACGCTGCTCGGCTGGTTCAACGCCCTGATCCATGTCCTCTGAAGCCCACATCCCGGCAGACGATTCGCGGCGCTGGGTCGATGCCACGCCGCGCGTGTCGGGCCAGCCGCTCGAGCAGCTGCCGCTGGATCTCTACATCCCGGCCGATGCGCTCGCGATCTGGCTCGAGCAGTTCGAGGGGCCGCTGGATCTGCTGCTCTACCTGATCCGCAAGCACAACATCGACATCCTCGAGATCCCGGTCGCACGGGTCACCGAGCAGTACCTCGAGTACCTCGCCCTGATGAAGTCGATGGCGATCGAACTGGCCGCCGAGTACCTGCTGATGGCCGCCTGGCTGGCCGAGATCAAGTCGCGCATGCTCCTGCCGCCCGAGCCGCGCGAGGACGACGAGGAGGAACCGCTCGACCCGCGCGCCGAGCTGGTCGAGCGCCTGCTCGAGTACGAGCGCACCACCCGGGCCGCCGGTCTCCTGGACGAGCGGCCCCGCCGCGGCCGCGACTGGTTCGCGTTGTCGGTCGAGCCGCCCGAGCAGCTGCCCGCGCCACCGGTGCCGGCCGATCTCGCCGGGTTGATCGCGGCGATGAACGGGCTGCTGCGCGAGGGCAGCGTGCGTCGTGCCCACCACGTGCGCGCCGAGGGGCTTTCCATTCGACAGCGCATGACCGATATCCTCGATGTGCTGGCGGACCGGAGCCGTTGCGAGCTGGCCGAGGTATTTCGTCCCGAGGAGGGGCGGATGGGCGTGGCCGTGACCACCGTGGCGGTGCTGGAACTCTCGCGCACCCACGCACTCGACTGGTCGCAGGACGAGCCCTTCGGCCCCGTGACCCTGTTTCGCCTGGCCGGCTCGCCCGCCGAACCGACCGTTGAGGAGGAAATGCCCGGATGACCGACAAGGCACCACCCGCGATGCCCCCCGATCAGCGCGCCTCAAGCGGCAGCGAGCCGCCCGAGGGGCTGGTCGAACTGGTCGAGGCCCTGTTGCTGACGATCGACGAGCCGCTGTCACTGGACTCGTTGGGGGCGATGGTGGGGCAGGAGACCGCGCCGGAGCTGCTCGAGGCGACGCTGGCTCGCGTAGCCGCCCGGTGGGAGTCGCATCGCTTCATCGAGCTGGCCTCCCGCGAGGTCGGGGGGCGCCGCGTCTGGCACCTGGTGGCCACCGCCGCCGTGGCCCCGTATCTCAAGGCCGGCGAACCGGGGCGGGTGCCGAAGCTCAGTCGCGCGGCCCTGGAGACGCTCGCGCTGATTGTCTGGCGCCAGCCGATCACCCGTGGGGAGATCGAAGCGGCGCGCGGGGTGGCGGTCAACCCGCAGATCCTCAAGCAGCTGGCCGAACGCGGCTGGGTGAGGAGCCTGGGGGTCAAGGACAGTCCGGGGCGGCCGGAAATGCTGGGCACCACGCGCGAGTTCCTCGCCGATTTCGGCCTCGACTCGCTCGCGGACCTGCCGGATTTCGAACGCTTCGCCGGGCAGGACGACATCGACGTGTGACGGCATGGCCGGGGCCCCGGCGCCGCGTGACGACAGGGAAGGGACATGACAGGACATTCAGCCGATGAAATACGCAGTCTCGATCAACTGATCGAGGAGGCTCGGGGCCTGCCGCCGGCCCCGACGGCCGTGGTCGGGGCCGACGAGGCGCCAATCGTCGAGGCGGCGCGGCACGCCGCCGACGCCGGGCTGATCGAGCCGGTACTGATCGGCCGGGCGGCTCGCATCGAGGCGCTGATGGCCGAGCAGGGCGTGAGCTTCCCGGTGGTCGATGCCGCCGGGCCGGAGCAGGCGGCCCGCGCCGGGGTGGACGCGGTCGAGTCGGGCCGGGTGAGCCTCCTGATGAAGGGGGCGATTCACAGCGACGTGTTCCTGCGGCCGATCATCCGCGAACTGCGACGCGGCCCGCGCATCTCGCACGTGTTCATGGCCGAGATGGCGAGCTACCACAAGCTCCTGTTCATCACCGACGCGGCGATCAATATCCAGCCGGACGTGCGCGCCAAGGTCGAGATCCTGCAGAATGCGGTCAACCTGACCTGGTGGTTGGGCAACCAACGGGCGCGGGTGGCGGCCCTGTCGGCGATCGAGATGGTCAACCCGGCCATTCCCTCGACCCTGGATGCCGCCTGCCTGGCCAAGATGGGCGAGCGCGGCCAGATCGCGCACGCGCAGATCGACGGGCCGCTGGCGTTCGACACGGCGATCTCGGGCGAGTCGGCGCGCATCAAGGGCCTGATCAGCCCCGTGGCCGGCCACGCCGACATCCTGTTGGTTCCGGATCTGGTCTCAGGCAATATCCTCTACAAGGATCTCGAGTACCTGGCCGGGGCGCGTTTTGCCGGCATCGTCCTGGGCGCCTGCGTGCCGGTGGTGCTCACCTCGCGGGCCGATCCCGAAGCGGTGCGCATCGCCTCGCTGGCCCTGGCCCGCGTGGCGTCGCACCGCCAGGCCGAGGTCGACCCGCTGCCGCCGTTCGAGGCCGGCAGCTGCGGTCACCTGCCGCATTGATTGACGCCCGCCCGGCCACGCGGGCGCGTGAAACGCCTCAGACGTCAACGACTGTATAGCCGAAGGATTCCCGACCCATGCCATTGCACGAACTAGCCGGCCAGACGCCACCCCGTGACTTCCTCGTCGACGTGCCCCGTCTGATCAGTGCCTATTACCAGGGCGAACCGCTGGTGGAGGACCCGTCGCAACGCATTTCCTTCGGTACCTCCGGGCATCGCGGCTCGAGCCTCAACGGCTCGTTCAACGAGGCCCATATCGCCGCGGTCACCGCCGCGCTGGTCGACTACCGCAAGCGCGAGGGCACCGATGGCCCGATCCTGATCGGCTTCGATACCCACGCACTGGCCTGGCCGGCGTTCATGACCTGCGTCGAGGTGCTGGCGGCGGCCGGCGTGCGGTTCCGCTACCAGCACGACAATGCCCCCACGCCGACCCCGGTGATCTCCCAGGCGATCATCGCGGCGAATCGCGCCGGCGGGGCACGCTGCGACGGCATCATCCTCACCCCGTCACACAATCCGCCGGCCGACGGCGGTTTCAAGTACAACCCGCCGCATGGCGGGCCCGCGGACACCGGCGCGACCGGCTGGATCCAAGCGCGTGCCAACGAGTTGCTGGCCGATTGGCAGGGAATCGCCCGCCAGCCGTTCGAACGGGCGATCAAGGGGGAGTCGGCCGAGGGCGTGGACTTCATCCGTCCCTACGTGGAGGCACTCGACACGGTCGTCGATATGCAGGCGATCGCCCGCGCCGGGGTGTCGATCGGTGTCGACCCGATGGGCGGGGCGGGGCTGCCGTACTGGGAGCCGATCGCCGAGCACTACGGGCTGGACCTGACCGTGGTCAACCGGCAGGTCGAGCCGGATTTCCGCTTCATCCCGCTCGATCACGACGGCAAGATCCGCATGGACTGCTCGTCGCCCTACGCGATGGCGGGCCTGCTCAAGATCAAGGACCGCTTCGACGTGGCCTTCGGCAACGACACCGACGCCGATCGCCACGGCATCGTCAGCCCCGAGGGCGGGCTGATCAATCCCAACCATTTCCTGTCGGTCTCCATCGATTACCTGTTCGGTCATCGTCCCGACTGGCGCCACGATCTCAAGGTGGGCAAGACCATCGTGTCGAGTTCGATGATCGACCGCGTCGCCGGCGGCCTGGGCCGCGAGGTCTATGAAACGCCGGTGGGCATCAAGTGGTTTCAGCCCGGCCTGACCGACGGCTGGCTCGGCTTCGGCGGCGAGGAATCGGCAGGCGCCACCTTCCTGGCCCGCAACGGCGAGGTCTGGAATACCGACAAGGATGGCCTGACCATGGGCCTGCTGGCCGCCGAGATCCTCGCGGTGACCGGCGAGGACGTCTGGGCGCGCTTCAATCGGCTGATCGACCAGTACGGCCAGCCGTTCTACGCGCGCCGCGATGCCGCGCTCAGCGACGAGCAGAAGGCGCGCTTCAAGGCGCTCGACCCGGATTCGCTTGCCATCGACACCCTGGCCGGCGAGGCGGTTACCGGCATCCGCACGCGGGCGCCCGGCAACGACGCGCCGATCGGTGGGCTCAAGGTGGAAACCGCCAACGGCTGGTTCGCCGCGCGCCCGTCCGGGACCGAGCCGATCTACAAGATCTACGCCGAGAGCTTCCGTGACCCCGGCCATCTCGAGGAAATCTTCGCCCAGGCCGAGCAGGTGGTGGGTGACGCGCTGAATGGGTGATAGCGGCTGCGTGCCATGGACGTGAGGCGGTCAAGCCGCTATCATGCCGCCCTTGCCTGGTGAGGCCTCCTCGCCAAGAACGCGCCCGTAGCTCAGCTGGATAGAGTGTCGGCCTCCGAAGCCGAAGGTCACAGGTTCGAATCCTGTCGGGCGCACCAGACACGGTGATCTGGCATCGCCAACGAAAAACGCCCCCGCGAGCACGGCTCCGGGGGCGTTTTTTCGTGGCGTCAGGGTAGCGTCATGACGTGGGCGGGTCGATGTGATCCGCGATCTGGCGGTTGTGACGCAGGCAGCCGGTCAGCTCGTCGAGCGGCATCGGCCTCGCGAACAGATAGCCCTGCAGGATGTCGCAGCCCCAGCCGACCAGGATGTCGCGCTGGGCCTCGGTCTCGATGCCCTCGGCGACCACCTTGATGCCGAGATGGTGCGCCATCGAGATCACGCCCTGCACGATCGCGGCATCGTCGGCGCTGTGCTCCACGCCCTGGATGAAGCTGCGATCGATCTTGATCTTGTCGATCGGCAGGTGCTTGAGGTAGCTCAGGCTGGAAAAGCCGGTGCCGAAGTCGTCGATCGAGACGCTGATGGTGCTGTCGCGCAGCTGGTGCAGTGTCTCGATGGCCGTTTCCGTCTCGTTCATCAGGATGCCTTCGGTCAGCTCGAGTTCGAGCCGGTTGGCCGGCAACCCGCTGAGCTCGAGCATGCGGCGGATGGTGGCGAGAAAGTTGGGCCGGTTGAACTGCACCGGCGAGAGATTGATGGCCACGCGCCCGTCCTTCAGGCCGTGGTCGACCAGGGTCTTCATGTCGCGACAGGCTCGCTCGAGCACCCACTCGCTCAACGGGATGATCTGGCCGGTTTCCTCGGCGAGCGGGATGAAGGTGGCCGGCGAGATCCAGCCGTGGGTGGGGTGCTGCCAGCGCAGCAGGGCTTCGAGCCCGGCAATGCGGCGCTCCTCGCCCAGCACCAGCGGTTGGTAGAAGACCTGGAAATCGCCGTGCTCGAGTGCCTCCTGCAGGTCATTGCGCAGGCCGACGCGGTGGCGCACCTGGGTGTCGATGTCCTCGTTGAAGATCTGGCAGGTGTTCCGGCCCTGTTGCTTGGCCCGGTACATCGCCATGTCGGCCTGCTGGATCAATGCGGTGGCGTTCTCCTGACCCGGCTCGCTGATGGCGATGCCGATGCTCGCACTCAGGTACAGCTCGTGCTCGTCGATGCGGTAGGGGCGACCGATTTCGGGCAGCAGCCGCTCGGCCACCATCAGCGCCTCGTCCTCGCCGTCGATGTCGGCCAGCAGGGCGACGAACTCGTCGCCGCCGAAGCGCGACAGGGTGTCCTCGGCGCGCATCTGTTCCTCGAGCCGGCGCGCTACCTCGATCAGGATCTTGTCGCCCACGGCATGCCCGAGGCTGTCGTTGATCGGCTTGAACTCGTCGAGGTCGATGAACAGCACCGCCACCCGGGTGCCGCGACGGCGGGTGAGCTCGACGGTGTGCGTCAGGCGATCCTCGAACAGGGTCCGGTTGCCCAGGCCGGTCAACGCATCGTGGGTGGCGTTGAAGGCCAGCTGCGCCTCGTAGGACTTGTGCGCCGAGACGTCATTCTGCAGGCCGACGAAGTGGGTGACCTCGCCGTGCTCGTCCTCCACCGGGGCGATATGCAACTCGTTCCAGAACAGGCTGCCGTCCTTGCGGTAATTGCGCAGCAATACGCGCACCGGCTGCTTGGCGGCCAGTCCCAGGCGGATCTGATCGATGGCGGCCGGATCGGTCTGCTCGCCCTGCAGGAACCGGCAGTTGCGCCCGATCACTTCGTCGGCCCGGTAGCCGGTGATCTGGGTGAAGGCGGCGTTGGTGTAGACGATCGGCAGGTCGGGCTGACGTGCGTCCGCGATGATCACGCCATGGATGCTCGCCTCGACGCTACGCTCGAGTGTGCGCAGGCGCCGTTCCTGTCGCTTGCGGACGGTCACGTCCTTGGCAATGCCGTAGGCGGCCTCGATCCGGCCGTTGATCACCATCGGCAGGAAGGTGACGTCGAACTCGTGCCGGCTGGCGTCGTCGTGCGTGACGGTCAGCTCGGTGACCTGGGTCCGACCCCGCAGGGTGCGATCGACGGCCTCCTGGATGGTCTGTCGTTCGCTTGCGTCGATCAGCTCGATCAGTGATTGGCCGGACAGGTCGACGTGCGGGCGGGCCAGCATGGCCTCGGTGGCGTGATTGAAGGTCTTCAGCCGCCCCCGGCTGTCCAGCGAGAAGACCGCGTCCGGGTTGTAGGCGAACAGCGAGCGGTAGCGCTGCTCGTTTTCCTCGAGGGCCGAGCGATCCCGGTGACGTTCGATGGCAAGCGAGATCAGGTCCGCGGCCCGTGCGATCTGGCGGCGATGGGTCTGCGACGGCGTGCCCGGCTCGCCGCGGTAGCTGGCAAAGGTGCCGAGCACCGTGCCGTCGGAAGCCAGCAACGGGTAGGACCAGCAGGAGCGCAGGCCGTTGTCGGCGGCCAGTTCGGCAAACCCGGTCCAGCGGTCGTCCTTGGCGATGTCTTCGGTGATCACCGGCTCGCGCCGATTCGCTGCGGTGCCGCAGGTGCCGATATCGGTGATCGGGATCATGGTCATTGCCGCGCGGTAGGCGGCGCTCAGGCTGGGTGCCGCGGCGAGATGCAGGTTCTCGCCCGACTCGTCGCTGAGCATGATCGAGCAGCGCGAGTCGGGGTCGTGCTCCTCCATCAGTTCGCAGACCGACGTCAGGGTGTGTTCGAGCGATTCGGAATGCAGGATCATCTGCTGGATGATCTGCTGGGATTCCAGTTCGCGGTGGGCCGCGGCCAGGCGGCGGGTCTGGGCGAGACGATTTTGCCCGAGCGCCAGCATCAGCACGATCAGGTAGGTGATCGCCAGCCCGATCAGGGTGACGGCCGAGGGCAGCAGCGAGGCGATGAGCGGTTGCTGGCCATCCTCGAGGTAGCTGCGGGCCGACAGTGTCGGTCCGAAGGGAAGCGTCAGTTCGCGCTGCGCGAGTACCGCCTTGTGCTCGTGGTGCTCCGGGTCGCTGTAGAGCTCGATATGCACGCCATCGTCCGTGTCGAGGTGAACGGCCAATGGTTGTGCCTGCGGTTGCAGTGCCTGGTGAAGCAGGCTGTCGAAATCGAGCAACGCGAGGAACTGCTTTTCGCGCCGCTGCGGGTTGACCATGGGAACGGCGATCAGGCTGTTGCTGTTGCCGTGGCTGGATGGGTCGTCCAGCAGTAGCAGGCGTGGTGACGGATCGCGCTGCGACAGCCAGTCACGGGTCTGGGGTTTGGCGAGCAAGTCGGCCAGCAGTTCACCGCCACGGCGACCGCGATCGGCGTGCCAGACCACGTCCTGTTGGCGGTCCAGCATGGCCACGACCAGCAGGCTTTGCATGTCGCGCAGGTAGGTTTCGGCCTCCCTCTCGCGAATCGAATCGGCCGTCGGCAGGCTGCCGATCAGTTGCCAGCGTTCCGCCAGGCGCTTGAGGGTGTGGACACGGTCGGTCAGGGCCTGGTGACTGACACTCTCGACGCGGTCGAGCTGGATTTCACCGATCGCCTGCAGGTCGCGGTTGTGCAGCAGCGAGAGCTGGTACCACGCCAGGGCGGCGATCAGGGAGCCGAGCAGCCCCGCCGTCACGGCGATCGATCCCAGTTCGCGAAGATCGCTGTCGCGCAGCCGGCCGGCGAGCAGCATGGCGCCGCCAAACAACAGGGTGAACAGCGCGGCCACCCAGGCGGCCGTCGACTGGAACTGCAGCCATGGCGTGTTGCCGAGCAGCATCCAGAACACCGAGATGGTGCCAAGGAACAGCATCAGCGCGCCGACCCAGCGCCAGGGGCGACGCGCCAGTCGGGAGGTGCCGGGGATCATCAGGCTGACCGCAATGGCGGCCAGCAGCAGGGCGGCCTCGATGGAGAGGTGGTCGTGACCGCCGCCGTGGTCGGGGCTGAGGCTGGCGGGCAGATGGATGCCGTGAGTGGCCAGGCTGTAGCCGACCAGCGCCAGCAAGGCGAGCCCGGCACCGCTGTGCAGTACCCGCCATCCTTGCAGGTGGGCGCCAAGTCCCAGGCCGGCCAGCAGGGCCGCGAGGGCACTCTCGCGCGGCAGTGGCAGACCCAGTGGGCCCGGATCGGTGATCAGCAGCGGCGCGACCAGTCCGACACTGCCGATGGCCAGGCAGGCGGCGACTACCATCAACAGATAGGACTTGGTCAGTAGTGGGCTGTCGGCGGCGGGGGTCATCAGGGCCTGGCAGTACACCGGTGGTTACGCGGGGCGGTCATGTTCGGTCAGTCGGGTCATCGATCCGGACTCGAATCGAGATCGAGTCGGATGATTCCGACCGGAGAGGCCGCCAATGTTGAGCCACGCTAATTGTTTGTCGTCTCTGACACAAATCAAAGTTTTTTGATGGGTTATTCGCGCGGGTTGGCCGTAGCGGCGGCTGGGGAGTATCTGTCGCCTGCTAGATCCAGCGACGCGTGCGGGCGCGGTAGGCGGAGTAGCCGGCACCGAAGCGCTGCGTCAACACGCGTTCTTCGCCGCGAATCTGGAAGCGGTCGATGAACCCGACGAACGCGGCGATGGCCAAAACGCCCGCCGGGTGGCCGAACCAGCAGACCACACCCGCGAGCAGCAAGGCGTCGCCGAGGTAGATCGGGTTGCGGCTGAGTCGGTAGATGCCGCTGGTGACCAGGTGGCGGGTGCGCTCGGGATGGATCGGGTTGATGGTGGTGTGCGCCTGTGCCAGCGAGATCACGGCCGCCAGCATGAGCAGGCCGCCGGTGGCAAACAACCCCCAGGCGAGCCAGGTCAGCCAGGGCCAGTCGAGGGTCGCGCCGGGCCAGAGCGTCGCCAGCGCGTAGACCAGCGCAATGGCAATCAACAGGGCGACCGGAGGGGGAATCAGCTTGGTGAGCATGGCGGGTCTTCCTGACGGTGGTTGCGATACGTGTCCCAGGCGCAGTCTAGTGCCCCCGTGGATCGAAAGACATCCCGGGCCGGGCCCAGCGCGGTTTATACCCGTGGTTCGATAGCCTAAAGTCGGTCGATATTCCCTGCGTTTTCCGTTCGTTGATCGGTGCAAAAACCGTCCAAGGAGAAGATTGTCATGCTGTCCCGACTCAAGAGCCGTTCGGTCCTGCTGACGGGAACCGATGCCGAGAGCAAGCGCGAAGCGGTGCGCGCCTACTTCCACCGCACCATGGATACCTACGAAAAGCTGTTCGAGGTGCTCACCGACGACCAGGCCTTCTACGAGCGCCCCGAACCGCTGCGCCACCCGCTGATCTTCTACTTCGGTCACACCGCGACCTTCTATATCAACAAGCTGGTCACCGCGAAGGCGACCACCCGCATCGACCCACAGCTCGAGGGCATGTTCGCCATCGGCGTCGACGAGATGTCCTGGGACGACCTCAACGACGATCACTACGACTGGCCGACCGTCGACCGCGTACGCGAGTACCGTCGCAAGGTGCGCGAGCGCGTCGACCAACTGATCAGCGAGCTCGACTGGACCCCGCCGGTGCGCTGGGACGACCACCCGACCTGGTCGATCTTCATGGGCATCGAGCACGAGCGCATCCACCTGGAGACGTCCTCGGTGCTGATCCGCCAGCTCGACCTCGAGTGGGTGCGACCGCATGACGAGTGGCCGATATGCGACACGGCCGTGGCCGAACCGGCGGCCGCACCGGTAAACGAGTTGCTCGACGTCACCGGCGGCACCGTGGTGCAGGGCAAGTCGCACGATGCCCCCCTGTACGGCTGGGACAACGAATACGGCCGGCTGGCGACGCACGTCGACGCGTTCCGCGCCAGCCGCATGCAGGTTTCCAACGCCGAGTTCCTCGCCTTCGTCGAGGCCGGTGGCTACGAGACGCCCGAGTGGTGGACCGAGGAGGGGCGCCGCTGGCTGGATTTCCGCGGCGCGGTCCACCCGATCTTCTGGGTGCCACGTGGCGACTCCTGGGGGTACCGCACCATGACCCGGGAGATCGACATGCCCTGGGACTGGCCGGTGGACGTCAACTACCTCGAGGCCAAGGCCTTCTGCAACTGGCTTGCCGAGACCACGGGCAAGTCCATCCGGCTGCCCACCGAGCCGGAGTACGAGCGCCTGCGCCAGGTCGCCGGCGTGCCCGACGAGCCGGAATGGGGCGAGCGGGCGCCAGGCAACATCAACCTCGAGTACTGGGCCTCGGCCTGCCCGGTCGACCGCTTCGCCCAGGGCGACTTCTATGACGTGATCGGCAATGTCTGGCAGTGGACCGAGACGCCCATCGATGCCTTCGAGGGTTTCGAGCCGCACCCGATCTACGACGACTTCTCCGTGCCGACCTTCGACAACCAGCACAACCTGATCAAGGGTGGCTCGTGGATCTCGACCGGCAACGAGGCGACGCGAGATGCCCGTTACGCCTTCCGTCGGCACTTCTTCCAGCACGCCGGATTCCGCTACGTCGAGGGCGAACCGGTGCGCCCGCCGGCCTCGAAGGACGAGAGCTACTACGAGACCGACGCGCAACTCGCGCAGTACTGCGACTTCCACTACGGTCGTTCGTACTTCGGCGTGGCCAACTTCCCGCGGGCGCTGGCCGAGTACGCCCTGCGTCAGATGGAAGGGCGCAACCATGGCGCGGCGCTCGACATCGGCTGCGCCACCGGGCGGGCGACCTTCGAGCTCGCGCCGCACTTCGACTCGGTCACCGGGCTCGACTTCTCGGCGCGTTTCATCCAGATCGCCCAGGCGATGCTCGACGACGGCCAGATCGCCTACGCGCTGCCCACCGAGGGCGAGCTGACCGAGGATCGGGCCGCCTCGCTGGCCTCGCTGGGCCTGGAGCCGCGCGACAACATCGACTTTTGGCAGCAGGATGCCTGCAACATGAAGCCGCATTTCACCGGCTACGACCTGGTGCTCGCCGGCAACCTGATCGACCGGCTCTACGATCCGGGCAAGTTCCTCGACGACATCGCCGGACGCATCAATGCCGGCGGCCTGCTGGTGCTGGCCTCGCCCTACACCTGGCTGGAGGACGTGACACCGCGGGAGCGCTGGCTGGGCGGCTATGTCGAGGACGGTCGACCCGTCACCACGCTGGACACGCTGATCAAGCGCCTCGAGCCGACCTTCGAGCTGGTAGGCGAACCGGCGGACATCCCGTTCGTCATCCGCGACACGGCCCGGCGTTATCAGCACACGGTCAGCCAGGTGACGGTCTGGGCCCGGAAGGCATGAGCCAGACCGATTTCACCCGGCTGGCCCAGTACCCCGGATCAGGCTGCGAGAAGTACGACCGGCGCGGCGAGATCTTTGGCCGCGAGGACGTGATCCCGCTGTGGGTGGCGGACATGGACTTCCCCGCACCCGACTTCGTCACCGAGGCGCTGGCCGCACGGCTCGCCGATGGCGCCTTCGGTTACGCCAAGCCGACCGCCGAGCATGTCGGGGCGATCACCGGCTGGCTGGCCGGCCAGCACGACTGGCGGGTCGCTCCAGAGACGATCGTGCCGGTGCCCGGCGTGGTGCCGGCGATGGCGATGGCCATCCGGGCCTTCACGAGTCCCGGGGCGCGGGTGATCATCCAGCCGCCGGTGTACTTTCCGTTCTTCCAGGTGGTGCGCGACCAGGGGCGGACACTGGTCGAGAATCCGCTGGTCGAGCAGGAGTCGACCGACGGCGGGCGGCGCTACGTGATGGATTTCGAGGCGCTGGAGGCCCAGGCCGCCGAGGCCGAGATGCTGTTGCTGTGCAACCCGCACAATCCCGGGGGCCGCGCCTGGAGCGCGGACGAGCTGGCCCGGGTTGCGGCGATCGGCGCGCGTCACGACGTGATGGTGATCAGCGACGAGATCCACATGGACCTGACCTACCCGGGCATCCGGCACACGCCATTCGCCCGTGTCGCCGAGGCGGCCGGCCGCCGTTGGTTCACGGTCACCGCGCCGGGCAAGACCTTCAACACCGCCGGCATCGGCGGGGGTTACGCCGTGATCCCGGATACCGAGATCCGAACGCGCTTCGATCAAGAGCGCCGCGGCATGCACCTGGGCGAGGGCTCGGTGTTCGGGCTCACGGCGCTCAAGGCGGCCTACACGCAAGGGGCGCACTGGCCGGCCGAATTGATGCGGCACATTGCCGTCAATCGCGATCGCGTGATCGAGGCGACCGAGGACCTGCCGATCGAGCCGATGGCGCCCGAGGCGACCTACCTGTTGTGGCTGGACTGTCGTGGCATGGGCCTGTCGGACGCGGTCCGGGAGCCCGAAGACCGGTCCCTGCAGCGGTTCTTCATCGACGAGGCGGGGTTGGGGCTGAGCCAGGGCATCATCTTCGGCGAGCCGGGACGTGGCTACATGCGTATCAACCTGGCCACGCCGACGCGGGTGATTGAACGCGCCATGACGCAACTGCGCGAGGCCTGGGAGAAGCGGATCGCGAGGCGGCAGAGGCCCGCCTGACGATTTCTCAGGTCAGAGTGGTCTAGTCGCGCAGTCGGGCGTCGAGGTGGTCGACGGCCTCGGCCCAGTCGGCGTCTTCGGCCAGCGATTCACGTAGGAAGCGGCGCTGGTTCTCGTTCCAGAACGGGGCGTCGCTCAAGGCCACCTCGCTCGGCAGGGGGGAATGGCGATCGATGAATGCCTCGATGTCGTCCTCGCCCGCGTCCAGGCCGAGTTGCTCGAACAGTTCACTCAGGGGGTGAAACGGTGGCTGCATGCGATCTCCTCCATCGGACGGGTGCCGGTATCGCGTGTGGAATGCGTGTGGGTCTGGCTTGGGGTTTTCCTTGCTCTCGATTCGATTCTAGTCGCTTTTTTAATGGAATGGCCTGCTCCCACCCTATTACGCTGTTTGGAGGAACAAACCCATTCAGCAACAGAGGAGGAACAGACCTATGTCCATTGCAACGCTCGGCATCGATCTTGGCAAGACCTCAA
>NZ_SWAW01000025.1:0-28857 GCF_005096345.1 Guyparkeria sp. SB14A
ACGCGGCTTGGCGCGGTGCCGCCCGGCAGGTCGCGGGCGGCCATGGAGCCCTCGACGGTGAGCACGTCGAAGACGTCCTCGCCGATGTGACCGGAGAGCGCCTGCAGCTCGGCCAGTGACAGGTCGGCGAGATCGCAGCCCTTGTCAGTGGCCTGGCGCACGGCCTTGCCGACGATCTCGTGGGCATCGCGGAAGGCCACGCCCTGACGCACCAGGTAGTCGGCGAGATCCGTGGCGGTGGAGAAGCCCTGGCGGGCGGCCTCGCGCATGCGCTCGCGGTTGGGCTGGATGGCCGGAATCATGTCGGCAAACGCCCGCAGCGAGCCCATCAGGGTGTCGACGGCGTCGAAGACCGGCTCCTTGTCCTCCTGGTTGTCCTTGTTGTAGGCCAGCGGTTGGCTCTTCATCAGGGTGAGCAGGGAGAACAGGCTGCCGTAGACGCGGCCGGTCTTGCCGCGCACCAGCTCGGGCACGTCGGGGTTCTTCTTCTGCGGCATGATCGAGCTGCCGGTGCAGAAGCGGTCGGGCAGTTCGATGAAGTTGAACTGCGCGGAGGTCCAGAGCACCAGTTCCTCGCTCATGCGCGACAGGTGCATCATCAGGATCGAGGCCGCGGACAGGAATTCGATCTGGAAGTCGCGATCGGAAACCGCATCGAGCGAGTTCTCGCTGATGCCGTCGAAGCCCAGTTCGTTGGCCACCCAGTCGCGGTCGAGCGGGTAGGAGGTGCCCGCGAGCGCGGCCGAGCCCAGCGGCATGATGTTGATGCGCTTTCGCGTGTCGATCAGGCGCTCGACGTCGCGCTCGAGCATGTCGTGCCAGGCGAGCAGGTGGTGGCCGAAGCTGACCGGCTGGGCGACCTGCAGGTGGGTGAAGCCGGGCATGACGGTCTCGGCCTCGGCCTCCGCCAGGTCCACCAGCCCGCGGCGCAGGCGGTTGGCCTCCTCGATGATGGCGTCGACGGCGCGGCGCATGAACAGCCGGATGTCGGTGGCGACCTGGTCGTTGCGCGAACGGCCGGTGTGCAGCTTCTTGCCGACATCACCGATGCGGTCGATCAGGCGCGCCTCGATGTTCATGTGCACGTCCTCGAGCTCCACCGACCAGGCGAGATCGCCGCGCTCGATATCATTGCGGATGTCCTCGAGCCCGCGGACGATCTTCTTGGCCTCGTCCTCGGTGATCACGCCGACGCGGGCGAGCATGCGGGCATGGGCGATCGAGCCGGTGATGTCCTCGTCGTAGAGGCGCTGGTCGAAGCCGATCGAGGCGGTGAAGGCCTCGACGAAGGCGTCGGTGGGCTCGGAGAAACGGCCGCCCCAGAGCTTGGCGGCAGGCTTGTCGTCACGATCGGTCATGGTGATCCTCGGCAAATCGGGTTCGCATCGGGTCGGCCGTGCCGGCCGCCGTCGGAATTTGAACGTGGCGCGAGTATATCGCAGCCAGCGCCGGCACCCTGAGGCCCGAATCGATTCACGTGAGACCTTGAGGCAAGATAGACCCCGTCAGGTCATCGACGCGAAAGGAGTCGCCGCTTGCCCGTTCATCCGACCAACCCGCCAGCCAGGGATGCCGCCCGCGACCGCGCGCTGCTGCCCGCCGCCCTGCCGGCCTTCTGCACCGCGCGGGTGATCCTGATCACCCTGGCGATGGGGGCGGCACTCTCGTTGCTGCTGACCCTGGTGCCCGGCGTGGGACCGGAACGCTGGGCGCGCTTCGGCACGACGCTCTGGCTGGTGACCTGGATCGCGCTGGTGACCGTGGCGCTGCTCTGCGCCGCGCGACGCTGGCTCGACCGGCTGCCATTGCCGACCCTGCTGACCATCATCGTGGTGCTGTTGCTCACCGTCACCGCCGTGACCAGCGCGGTCGCCTTCGGTGCGCTGCAGTCGATCGGCTGGCAGCCGCAGGAGACCGCCGGGGAATTCCTGCTGCACAACCTCGCCATCGCCCTGCTGGTGGGGCTGATCGGCATCTGGGTGTTCTCGCTGCACCTGGGCAATGCCCGCCAGATCAACGCCGCGGCCGAGGCGCGCCTGTCGGCGCTGCACGCGCGCATCCGGCCGCACTTTCTGTTCAACAGCCTCAACACGGTCGCCGAGCTGGTCCATGACCGGCCCGAGGCGGCCGAGCAGGCGGTGCTGGACCTCTCGCGCGTGTTCCGCGCCGCGCTGGCCAGCGACTCGACCAGCACGCTCGCCGAGGAAGTGGAGCTCGCGCGCCGCTACCTCGACATCGAGCACTGGCGGCTGGTCGAGCGCCTGCACGTCGACTGGCAGCTGCCCGAGCCGCTGCCCGCGATCAGCCTGCCGATCCTCACGCTCCAGCCGCTGGTGGAGAACGCCGTGCGACACAGCGTCGAGCGCCAGGCCGATCCCGGCCCGATCCGGGTCGAGTGTCAGGTGGGGCGGCAGTCGATCAGTCTGGTGATCGAGAACGACCTGGTTCCCGGTGACGATCACCACGGCAACGGCATGGCGCTCGCCAATATCCGCGACCGGCTGGCGCTGATGTTCGGCGAGGCGGCCTCGCTGCGCGCCGGCCCGGTCGACGGGCGTTTCCGGGTCAAGCTGGTCCTGCCGCGCACCGACGGGAAGGCCGCGCCATGATCCGCGCCCTGATCGTCGACGACGAACCGCTGGCCCGCGACCGGCTGCGCCGTCTGTTGGGACGACTGGGCGGCATCGAGGTGGTCGCCGAGGCCGGCAACGCCGACGAGGCCTGCGCGGCGATGCGCACGGTGCCGGATCTCGTGTTCCTCGACATCGAGATGCCCGGCGAGGACGGCATCCGGCTGGCCCATCGGCTGCGCGAGGCCGACGTGCCGCCGGCGATCGTCTTCACCACCGCGCACGCCGACCGCGCCCTGCCCGCCAGCGAGACCGCACCGGCCGGGTACCTGCTCAAACCCATCGAGCCCGAGGCCCTGCGCGCGGCGATCGAGCGCGCCGCCCGCCCCAATCGCTGCCACCAGTCCCGCCGACCGACCCTGACCGTGCGTCTGGGCCGCGAGGAACTGCGCCTGGGCCCGGAACACGTGGTCGCAGCGGTCGCCGAGGACAAGGCCACCCACCTCTACCTGCTCGACCCGGCCGATGGTCGGCGCCGCGAGGCCTGGATCGAACCGAGCCTCAACGATCTCGAGGAACGCTTCGACGGGCAGTTGCTGCGCCTGCACCGCAACAGCCTGGTCAACACCTCGCAAATCCACTCGGTCAGCCACCACGACGGCCAGCACCACTGCCACGTCCATCACCTCGACGAGCCCTTGATGATCAGCCGCCGCGCCTGGCGCGCGGTACGCGACGCGCTCGACGAATAACCCAGGCAAATAACCCAGGCAAATAGCCCCGCCAAACAGCGTGGCCAAGCCGCGTCGGACACGACCCCGGACGAATAACCTCGACACCCGAACCCGGACGACTGGCCCCGTTTCATCTGTGCGACACTTGGGGACTACCTGCCGGGGAATTGACGCGACCCGGAAGGCCCACGAGGAGGTCCGCGATGACGCAATGGTTCAACGAGCTGTGGTTCCTGACGCTGGAGGCCGCCCCCTGGCTGCTGCTGGGGTTGGTGATCGCCGCGCTGATCAAGGCGTTCTCCGACCAGCTGGCGATCGCCAAGTACCTGTCGGGCGAGTCGACCGGCGCGATCACTCGCGCGGCATTCATCGGCGCACCGCTGCCGCTGTGTTCCTGCGGGGTGGTGCCGGCGGTGCTGGGCCTCAAGGATGCCGGGGCCGGACGCGGGCCGTCGATGGCCTTCCTGGTCGCCACGCCGGAGACCGGGCCGGATTCGATCAGTGTCAGCTACGGCATGCTGGGACCGGTCTATGCCATTGCCCGCCCGATCGCGGCGATCCTCGGCGCGATCGTCACCGGCGTGGTCAGCGGTCGACTGGCCGGGCCCGCGCCGGACCACGCGGCCACGACAAGCCCCTCGGCGGCCGTCGATGGCTGCTGTAGCGAGGAACGGGACAGCGGCTGCTGTGGCGGGGAGACGAACCCGACAGCGGCCAGCTGCTGCGACTCGACCCCATCGATCACCGGCCACTGCGACAGCGACGAGGCGGCATCCGGTGCATCCTGCTGCGGCAATGGCGAGGCGACCTCGAGAACGGACCAGCCGAGTGCCCGCGACCGCCTGTCCGGCGGCTTTGCCTACGCCTTCGGCCAGGTGCTGATCGACATCGTGCCGTGGATGGTCTTCGGCCTGGCCGTGGCCGCCACGGCGGTGGTGCTGATCCCGGACGGCTTTTTCGACAACGCCTGGGGCCTGGTGGGCAGCTACCTCCTGATGGCGGTGATCGGCATCCCGATGTACGTCTGCGCGACCGCCTCGACGCCGATCGCCGCCGGGCTCCTGGTCGCGGGCATGTCGCCGGGCGCGGCCCTGGTGTTCCTGCTTGCCGGGCCGGCCACCAACATCGGCACGCTCGGCATCCTGAGAAAGCACTTCGGCAACCGCCTGATCACGCTGTACCTGGTGACCGTGATCGCCTGCGCGCTGGTCGCCGGGATTGCGCTGGACCTGCTGTGGCGGGCGTTCGACTGGAGCCTGCCGAGCGGGGCGGCCGCCGGCCACGCCATGGAAGCGAACGCGATCGGCATCGCGTCGCTGGCGGTACTGACCGCCGTCACCATTCATGCCTACTGGCGCCGGCGGCGGGCCCGGAGCGCACCGAGCCAGGGATCGGGCCAAGCGTCAGGGGAGGAAGCCTGTGGTTGTGCATCAGAGCGGGATGGATCTCGGTGACCAAGAGCGAGTCACGCTCGCCCTGATCAGCGACACGCACGGCACGCTGGAACGCGTCCTGCTGCCGTGGCTGGCCGAGGTGGACGTGATCGTCCATGCCGGCGACCTGCTCGATCCCGGTGAACTGCGCCAGCTGGCCCCGAAAAGCGGCCACCTGGTGGTCGTGCGCGGCAACAACGACACCCCGGGCCAGTGGCCGGAAGGCACCGAGGCACTGCTCGACACCCTGCCCGAGCAGGCCTACCTCGACCTGCCGGGCGGGCGGCTGGTGGTCGAGCACGGCCATCGCGTCAATCCCGCCCGCACCCGCCACGAGCGGCTGCGACGCCGTCACCCGGAGGCGCGCGCGATCGTCTATGGCCACACCCACCGGCGCGTGATCGACACCGACGAGACACCCTGGGTGCTCAACCCGGGCGCCGCCGGCCGGCAGCGCGCCTTCGGCGGGATCGGCTTCCTGCGCCTGACGGCCACCGTCGACGAGTGGCAGGTGGAGGCGGTAACCCTCCCCAAGCGCGGCCGGGACACGTAGACTCTTCCGGGAATCGTCACTGAGGGACTCAAGGATTCATGGCGAACGTGCTGGGCGTGGGGATAGCCACGCTGGACATCATCAACGAGCTCGATCACTACCCGGCCGAGGACAGCGAGCAGCGCGCCGTTGCCCAGCGCGTGGAGCTCGGCGGCAATGTCGCCAACAGCCTGCGGGTGCTGCGCCAGTTCGGTCACCCGGTCGAGTTCGCCGGCGTGCTGGCGGAAGACGCCGACGGGCGACGCATCGCCGACCTGATGGATCGCTACGGCATCGAGACCCGCCACGCACGGCGGGTGGAGGGCCACGCGCCCACCTCCTACATCACGGTCAACCGCGCCACCGGCAGCCGCACCATCGTCCACTGGCGCGACCTGCCGGAATTCGACCTGGGCGCGTTCATGGCCCTCGACCCGAGCGAGTACGACTGGCTGCATTTCGAGGCACGCGCCTGCGACGAGACGGCCGCCATGCTGGCCCTGTCGCGCGCGCGGGTCACCGACCAGCCCATCTCGCTGGAGGTGGAGAAGGACCGGCCGGACCTCGACCAGCTCTGGTCCTTTCCCGACGTCATCTTCTTCTCCAGGGCCTTCGCCCACGGCCGCGGCTTCGAGGAGCCGGCGGCCTTCCTGCGCGAGGCCCGTGGCTGGGCGCCGCAGGCCATTCTGGTGCTCGGTTGGGGCAGCGGCGGGGCCTGGCTGTCGCGTCCCGACGAGACCGAGCCCGCTCATGTTCCGGCCCGACCGGTCGATACGGTCATTGACAGCATCGCCGCCGGCGACACCCTGATCGCCGGGTTCATCCACGCCCGCGCGCGCGGGATGGGTTCACTGGAATCGCTGGAATTCGCCGTGCGACTGGCCGAACGCAAGCTCATGCAGGCCGGGCTGGCAGGGCTGGGTCCGAACGATCCGGCCGACGATCCGGACCTCCTGTGCCGGCTGGAGGACCTCGAGCCGATCGACGCCATCGGCGTGTGGCCGCAGGGCCGCGCGTCGGGCGGGCCGGCGCCGCTGATCGTGGTGCGCCACGGCGAGCGGGTCTGTGCCTGGCGCAACGTCTGTCCGCACAACGGCTCGCCACTGTCGCGGGAGCGGCACGATTTTCTCGAGACGCGCCAGGGCGAACGGCAACTGCGCTGCAACGTGCACCAGGCCTTTTTCCAGCTCGACGACGGGCTGTGCACCGCCGGCCCCTGCGAGGGACAGCGGCTCGAAGCGGTCGCCCTGGAACGGGTCGACAACCGGATCTACCTGGCCGATCGGGCGCCTCATGGCAACGCGCCCCCGGCGACCCATCGCGAGGGGAGCGTCCAACGATGACCGTGGCTAGGGAAAATGTGCACGAATGCCTTACCGCTCGGCGCGCCTTGATCACGAACGGCTCGCCAAGCCAGGGTGGCATGGCATGCGTGCAGGGTTTCCCCGAGAGATGATGGATCGCCGACACGATATCTCGCATTGGCTCGAGGCCTTGCCCGATCCGCTGGTCGGACGCGACGCCGATGGCCGGCTGCACCTGATCAATCGGGCGGCGCGCTCCATGCCGGCGAGCAGCAAGCTCGAGGGCATGCTCGACGACCGCGAGGGCGACGCCGGCCCGCGGCTGATCAGTCACCCGCCCAGCGACAGCGACGAGCACCGGGTGTATCGCCACCTGCATCTCGGCTCGCATCCCGATCCCAAGGCCACCCCGCGCGAGCTGCACCTGCTCCAGGACGTGACCAGCGTGAAGCGCGCCGAGTCGGCGCTGGCCGAGACCGAGCGCCTGGTTCGGCTGATGATCGACGCCAGCCCCGACGTGATCATGGTCAAGGATGGCAAGGGGCGCTGGCTCCTGGCCAACCAGGCCACCCTCGACCTGTTCCGCCTCGAGGGCCTGCCCTGGTGGGGCCGTGACGACGACGCACTCGCGGAACTGACCGAACCGTGCTTCCGCGACACCTTCTACCATTGTCAGCAATCGGACCAGCGTGCCTGGGCGGCGGGCGAGATCCACCGCGAGACCGAGGTGGTGACCTCGCCGGAGGGCGACGAAGAGGTGTTCGAGACCATCAAGCAACCGGTCTTCGACGCCGACGGCAAGCGCCACGCGATCATCGTGATCGCGCGCAACATCACCGCCCAGCTGCGCGCGCAGGCCGAGTACGAAGACCTGGCCATCCACGACGAACTCACCCACCTCTACAACCGTCGCTTCTTCCAGATCGAGGCGCAGCGGCGGCTGGACGAGCTGGGTCGGGAGAACCGCCACGCAGCAGTGGCGGTGCTGGACCTCGACCGGTTCCGCACCATCAACGACTGCCATGGCCACGAGGAGGGCGACCGCGTGATCCGCCAGGTGGCCGACCGGCTGCGGGAACTGGGCGCGCGTGAAGACTGGCTGGTGGCCCGCCTGTCCGGCGACGAGTTCGCCATCCTCGCCGGCGACGTTGAGCCGGAGGACGGCCCCGAGGTACTGGGTGAGGCCCTGCGCGAGCTGATGCGCCGCTCATTCGAGCTCGAGAGCACCAATCTGATCATGACCGCCAGCACCGGCATCGCCTTCTGGCCCACGCACAGTCGCCACGTCGCCCAGCTGCTCACTCAAGCCGACGCGGCACTGTTCGAGGCGAAGAAGAACGAGCGCGAACCGGTGGCGGTATTCAGCCCGCAACTCTCCGAACGGCAGATCTGGCGCTCGGAGATGCTGGGCGCCCTGCGCGACAGCCTGGAGCACGAGCGTTTTCACCTGGTCTACCAGATCCAGCAAGACGCGCTGGGCCTGGCCGTGACCGGCGTCGAGGCCCTGCTGCGCTGGGATGCCCCCGACCCGGAGCTGCAATGCGGCCCGCAGGACTTCATCCCCTTCCTCGAACAGTCCGGGCTGATCGTCGAAGTCGGCGGCTGGGTGATGACCGAGGCGGCCTGCCAGGCCGCCGAGTGGGGCCGAGAGACCGGCGAGGCGATCACCGTCTCGGTCAACGTCTCCAGCGTTCAGCTGCACGCCCCCTGTTTTGCCGACCGGGTCGCACGCGCCCTGGATATCTCCGGCCTGCCCCCCGAGCGACTGGAACTGGAACTCACCGAGACCGCGCTGGTCCATGATCCAGAACAGGCGGCCACCATGCTGGATGCCGTGCGCGAGCTCGGGGTCCACCTGGCACTGGACGATTTCGGCACCGGCTACTCGTCGCTAAGCTATCTCAAGCGATTCTCGTTCGACCGGCTGAAGATCGACCAGGGCTTCGTGCGCGACATCCTCGGCGACCGCAACGACCTGGAGATCGTCCGGGCAATCATCGCGATGGGCAATGCCCTGTCGCTGGAGATCATCGCCGAGGGGGTGGAGACCACCGAGCAGCGCGATCTGCTGGACTCGCTGGGCTGCCACTCCTTCCAGGGCTACCTGATCGGCCGACCGACCCCGGCCGATGCCATCCGCCCGCTGCTGGGCGTACGGCTGCTGTAATCCGACCACTCATCTGCCACGGGACCTGACTTTCGATGACCACACGCGCGCAATGGATCGAGGACACCCTCCGAGCGGAGCTTGCCCCGAGCCATCTCGAGATCACCGACGAGTCGGCGCAGCACGCCGGCGACCGCATCGAAAGCCACTTCCGGGTGGTAGTGGTCAGTGATCGCTTCGACGGCCTGCCGCTGATCCGTCGCCACCGGCTGGCGCAGGACCCGCTCAAGCCCGCCTTCGAGCAGGGCCTGCACGCCCTCGCGCTGCATACCTACAGCCCAGCCGAATGGGCTGCCCGCCAGGATGCCCCCGCCTCGCCGGCCTGCCAGGGCGGAGGCCACTGACCCGGGCAACGCCACGGCGTGGAATGGACGCCCGTTGCGGGCTCGAGCGTATCCCGACGAGAACCCTATTAAACGGGTCGGATACGTTTACAACGATGGATCGACCGACTAGGCTCCCCGCCAAATGTCGTCACGCCCATGCCCCGAGTCGGGGCATTTTCGTGTCTGAAGCACGACGTTGACGACCTGATCGCATCCGTTCCAATCCATCAGGAGTTTCCCCATGAAGACCCGTCACCTGCTGTTGGCCGCGCCGCTGGCCTGCGCCCCGCTCGCAATGCCGGCGGCCATGGCCGCCGACGGCGAGACCGACAACGGCTGGACCGGCTCGGCCGAACTCGGCGCATCGATGACCACCGGCAACACCGAGTCCTCCACCATCAACGGCAAGTTCAAGCTGGGCTACGTGACCGGCCCGTGGACGCACCGCCTGCGCCTCGAGACCCTGCAGTCCAGCGAGGACGGCGAGGACACGGCCAACCGGACGCTGGGCGAGTTCGAGAGCAACTACGCGCTGAGCGAACGCGACTACCTGTTCGGCGTACTGCGCGGCACCCACGACGAGTTCTCCGGCTACAAGTACCAATCCAGTGTCGCCGCCGGTTATGGCCGCAAGCTGTGGATCTCGGACCGGGGTTCCTGGGACGCCGAGATCGGTCCGGGTCTGCGCATCGCCGAGACCGAGGACGGTGAGCGCGACACCAATGCCATCGCGCGCCTGTCGAGCGGCTTCGAGTACCGCATTTCCGACTATGCCAAGTTCAACCAGGACGTCACCGTGCTCGCCGGCCAGGACAACACCGAGATCGAATCGGTCACCGGCCTGTCCACCTCGCTCACCGAGACGCTGGCGATGAAGCTCTCCTACACCGTCCAGCACAACACCGACGTGCCGGCGGGCACCGAGAAGACGGACACCTACACCTCGGTGAACCTGGTCTACAACTTCGACTGAGCGCGCATCCGCCGCGCGGATTGCCCGCGCGTCGCCATGCAAAAGGCCCGGTGGCGATGCCAACCGGGCCTTTTCTCGTTTCGACTATCGAAGAGGATCAGCCAGGCAGGACCATCACCCCGTCGATTTCCACCTCGGCGCCCTTCGGCAGGGCGCGTACACCCAGCGCCGCACGCGCCGGGAACGGCTCGGAAAGGTACTCCTTCATGATGCCGTTGACGGTCTCGAAGTGGGACAGGTCCGGCAGGTAGATCTGCAGCTTGACCACATCGGCAAGCTCACCGCCGGCGGCGCGGCAGACGGCGGTGAGGTTGTCGAACACGCGCCGGGTTTGCGCCTCGATGCCGCCCTCGACCAGGGTCATGCTCGCCGGGTCGAGCGCGATCTGCCCGGAGAGATAGACGGTGTCGCCCACGCGCACGGCCTGCGAGTAGGGGCCGATGGCGGCCGGGGCGTCGTCGGTGTGGATGATTTCGCGTTGGCTCATGGTCTCTCCGTGAAGGGTCAGTGGCGCGAGACGCGCACCACGTCACGCAGTTGCTTGATCGCACGCATCACCCGGGCCAGGTGGATCCGGTCGGTGACGCGCACGGTGATGTCGATGATGGTGAGGTTCACGTCGCGGTCGTCGAAGCGCACGTCGTCGATGTCCGAACCGGCGTCGGACACCGCCGCGGCAATCCGGGCAAGCCCCCCGCGGACATTGTTCGCCTGGATGCTGATCTGCGACTGGTACTCGCCGGTGGGCTCCGCCTCCCACTCGACCGCGAGCCAGCGTTCCGGGTGCTCGCCGGCATCGCTGGCATTCGAGCAGCCCTGGCGGTGGACCACGATGCCGCGACCGGTGGACAGGAACCCGACCACCGCGTCGCCGGGCACCGGGTGGCAGCAGCCGGCAAAGCTGACCACCAGTCCCTCGGTACCGCTGATGATCACCGGCGCCTGCTTGCCGCCACCCTCGCGCAGGATCTCGTCGGGGTCGAGCTTGCCGGCCTCGGCCTTGAGCAGGCGGACCACCAGCGGGGCCATGCGGTTGCCCAGGCCGATCTCGCGCAACAGGTCGTTGAAGCTTTCCTGGTGATACTCGCGCAGGATCTTGTCGATACGCGCCTCGTCGAGCTCCTCGATGTCGCAACCCTCGGCCACCATGGCCTTGGCCAGCAGGCGATGACCCAGACGAATCGCCTCGGCGTCCTGCAGGTGCTTGAGGTAGGCGCGGATGTTCGCCCGGGCACGCGCGGTGACCACGAACGACAGCCAGCTGGGGTTGGGCACCGCCCCCGGGGCGGTGATCACCTCGACGGTCTGGCCGGATTCCAGTGGCGTGGACAGCGGCGCGAACCGCCGGTCGATCTTGCAGGCCACGCAGGTGTTGCCCACGTCGGTGTGGATAGCGTAGGCGAAGTCCACCGCCGTGGCCCGACGCGGCAGCTCGATGATCTCGCCCATGGGCGTGAAAACGTAGACCTCGTCGGGGAACAGGTCGACCTTGACCGACTCGAGGAATTCCTGCGGATTGCCGGCCTTCTGCTGGATCTCGAGCAGGTCGCGCAGCCATTCGCGCGCCCGGGTCTGGGTGACCGAGCCGTGGTCGCCCTGCGCCTTGTACAGCCAGTGCGCGGCGATGCCCGATTCGGCGAACTGGTGCATCTCGTGGGTGCGGATCTGCACCTCGAGCGGGATGCCGTGCGGGCCGAACAGGATGGTGTGCAGCGACTGGTAGCCGTTGGCCTTGGGGATGGCGATGTAGTCCTTGAAACGCCCGGGCAGCGGCTTGTAGAGGTTGTGCACGATGCCCAACGCCCGGTAGCAGTCGTCGACCGAATCGACCAGCACGCGCACCGCGAACACGTCGAACACCTCCTTGAACGAGAGGTGCTTGGACTGCATCTTGCGGTAGATCGAGTAGGGACGTTTCTCGCGCGCCAGGGTGTCGGCGGTCAGCCGTTCGTGGGCGAAGCGCTGCTCGAAGCGTTCCTGGATACCGGCGACGATCTCCTTGCGGTTGCCCCGCGCCCGGCGCACCGCCTCGCTCAGGATGCGGTGACGCAGCGGGTGCAGCGAGGCAAAGCCCAGGTCCTCGAGCTCGTGACGGATGGCATTGAGGCCGAGCCGGTTGGCGATCGGCGTGTAGATGTCGAGGGTCTCGCGCGCGATGCGGCGACGCTTGTCCGGGCGCATGACGCCCAGGGTGCGCATGTTGTGCAGGCGGTCGGCGAGCTTGATCAGGATGACACGCACATCCTCGACCATCGCCATCATCATCTTGCGGAAGTTGGCCGCCTGCGCCTCGGCCTTGGACTTGAAGCGGATCTGGGCGAGCTTGGAGACGCCGTCGACCAGGTGCGCGACCTCCTCGCCGAACTCGGCCACGATCTGGTCGTGGACGATGTCGGTGTCCTCGACGACGTCGTGCAGGATGGCCGCGACCAGGGTGGCCTCGTCCATGCGCAGGTCGGCGAGGATGTGCGCCACCGCGATCGGGTGGCTGATGTAGGGCTCCCCGCTCTTGCGGGTCTGGCCGGCGTGGGCCTGGGCGCCGAATTCGAAGGCGGTGCGGATGCGGGCGATGTCCGCCGCATCCAGGTACTCGGCGAGGTGCTGGGCGAGCGGGGCGAAGAAGACGTCGGTCAGATGCGACTCGGCCGTCGCGGCAACGACCGGCGTCCCTGTCTGCCCGCTCTCCATGGGTGCCTCAGCCCGGCCCGTGGGCTCAGGCCTCGTCGCTGGTCGCCGGCGTGGCCGGGCGGGCCGGTTCAGCGCTCTCGTCGGCGAACTGGGCCAGCTCGGCGCGGATTTCCTGCTCGGTGATCTCGGAACGCGACAGGGTGATCTGCTTCTCGATCTCGTCGATCCGCGCGCGGTCGATCTTGCCCTCGCCCAGCTCGCGCAGGGCGATGACGGTGGGCTTTTCCTTGCCCATCGGCACCAGCGGCTCGGCGCCGTGCTCGATCTGGCGGGCTCGCTTGGCAGCGGTCAGCACCAGCTCGAAACGGTTGGGGATCTTGTCCAGGCAGTCTTCTACGGTTACGCGTGCCATCGGTGTCTTAGCCTCGGTATACAGGTTGGACGGCCCGATCATCCGGGGGACGATCGGGCCGCGTCTCGATTCGGTGTCTCTTCAAGCGAACGGATCGGGAGAAAAGACGTTTTGGGGCACTAGTTTACGGTCAGTCGACCTCGCCCAGCAAATCGGCGATCAGTTCGGGGTGCCGTTCGCGCTGCCGGTCGGTCTCCAGCCCGGCGGCGGTGAACAGGGCGTCGAGCTCGTCGAGCGCCTGTTCGAAGGCATCGTTGATCACCAGGTAGTCGTACCAGTGGCACTCGCTCATCTCGCGCCGGGCCTCGGCCAGGCGGCGGGCGATCACCTCGTCGTCGTCCGAGGCGCGGTTGCGCAGGCGCTTTTCCAGCTCGGCGCTGCTCGGCGGCAGGATGAAGATGAAGATCGCCTCGGGGAACAGCTTCTTGACCTGGGCCGCGCCCTGCCAGTCGATCTCGAGGATCAGGTCGCGGCCGCGCTCGAGCTCCTCGCTGATTGCCGCCTTGCTGGTGCCGTAGTAGTTGTCGAACACCTTGGCGTGCTCGACGAAGGCCTCCTGGGCCAGCATCACCTCGAACTGCGAGATGTCGACGAAGTGATAGTGCTCGCCGTTGACCTCACCGTCCCGCCGCGGACGGGTGGTGTGCGAGACCGACAGCGCGAGCTCCGGCCGACGTTCACGCAGGGCCTTGATCAGGCTGGTCTTGCCCGCCCCGGAGGGCGCCGAAATCACGAATAGCTGTCCACGCGGCGTTGCCGTCATCGTCTCTCCATCTTCCTGCGTTCGGGTTTTACGCGCCGTCGGTCTCAGCGAGTCACGCGGGTGGTGCCGTCACGCGCCTCGATCACTCGCACGCGCTCGCCGGGCTGGAAGGATACATCGGCAGCCTGCACGATGCTGACCGTCCGGCCGTTGTCCAGCCGCACGGTGATCTCGTAGCCCGGCTGGCGGGTGATGCCTTCCTCGGCGGCCGAACCGGCCACGCCACCCAGCAGCGCGCCACCCACGGTCGCCAGCGCGCGGCCACTGCCACCGCCGACCTGGTTGCCGAGGATACCGCCGGCGATGGCGCCCGCACCGGTGCCGACCGGGGTCTTGGTGCCCTCGATCTGCACCGTGCGGATGCTGTCGACCGTGCCGTAGTAGACGGTCTGCATCTGGCGGGCCGAATCGCGCGAGTAGGCACCACTCGAGAGGCTGCTGGCGCAGCCGGACAGGAAGGCCAGGCCGACCACGGCCAGGACCAGGGTCATCCAGTGTTTCATGTGGAACCTCCGTGCGCGTTGACGAGTTACTGGAAAAGTATAAGTCAGATGCCACGCGCACCGCAGGGTTCCCCAGGGAAACTCCGCCCGATTCGATGGTGTCTCCGGCTGGCGGGTTTGTTCGCAATCAAGGCGCCGAGCCGAAGGCGGGCTCATTGCCCGGCGAGGGACGGCAACGCCGAGTGCGGGCAAACCCACCGGCCCCTTCGGGCGGGCCGCCAAGGGCACCATCGAATCGTGCCGAGTTTCCCCTTGGCTCAGCGGTAGTCGATGATCAGCGGGGCGTGATCGGAGAACTTCTCCTCGCGATAGACCTGCACGTCGGCCAGCTGCTCGCGCAGGTCGGGGGTGACGATCTGGTAGTCGATCCGCCAGCCGACGTTGTTGTTCCAGGCATTCGCCCGGTTCGACCACCAGGTGTACTCGGCGACGTCGGGCTTGAGGGTCCGGTGGGCATCCACGAAGCCCAGGTCGTCGAACACGCGATCGAGCCAGGCGCGCTCATAGGGCAGAAAACCCGACTTGTTGCGGTTGGCGCGCCAGTTCTTCAGGTCGATCTCGCGGTGGGCAATGTTCCAGTCCCCGCAGAGGATCAGCGAACGCTCCTCGTCCCGAACCCGCTGCAGCATCGGCAGGAAGGCCTCGAGGAAGCGATCCTTGGAGGCCTGGCGGTGGTCGCCGGCCGAGCCGGAGGGCAGGTAGAGCGAGGCGACGGTGAGATCGCCCAGGTCGAAGGCGCAGTAGCGGCCCTCGGCATCGAACTCGGCCAGCCCCATCTCGGTGGTCACCGCCCTGGGCTCGATCCGACTGTAGATGGCCACCCCGCTGTAGCCCTTGCGCTCGGCATCGACGTAGCGGCAGTGGTAGCCCTCGGGCCAGAAGGTCGGGTCCTTTTCCAGCTGCCAGGCCTGGGCCTTGGTCTCCTGGATGCAGACGAGGTCGGCGTCCGCCGTGGCCAGCCAGTCGAAGAACCCCTTGCGCGCGGCGGCGCGGATGCCGTTGGCGTTGAAACTGATTACCCGCATGCGTTCGTCCAAATGGGTGGATTCTAAGGAAGGTCGGCAGGAATGCCCAATGCCCCTGACGGTCGCCAGTGCCCGTCCGCGGACAAAAAAAAACCCCGGCCAGCGGGCCGGGGCAGCGGTTCTTCCATGAGGAGCCACTTAGTGGGATTGGTTAGCCCGTTAAAAGTTCCTCCGGTCGAACCGCGGGTATTAGTCGAGGTCGACCGCCAGGAACAGCGGTTGACCCCGGCGCAGCAGCCGGATCGCAACCGGGCGATTCTCCGGTGCCGACGACAGCGCCTCGACCAGATCCTGCTCGCTGCGCATCGGGCGGCGATTGACCTCCAGGAGCACGTCACCCGGCTCGAGCGCCCCGGCGAACGGCGAGTCGCCGGCCACCGATTCGATCTCGATGCCGTAGCGCACGCCGAGGCTGCCGCGATCGTCCTTCTCCAGCGGCATGACGGACAACCCGTACGACGACAGCGCACCGCCGCCGGCCGCCGCACTGGCATCGAGCTCGGCCAGCACCACCTCGAACGCCATCTCCTCGCCGTCGCGGATCACGGTCACCTCGGCCGGTTCGCCCACCGGGGCGGCGCCGACCAGGCGCGGCAGCTGGCCGGAACGCTTGACCGGCTTGCCGTTGAATTCGGTGATGATGTCGCCGGACTCGAGGCCCGCCTCGGCCGCCGGGGTGTCCGGCTGGACCTGCGCGATCAGCGCCCCCTGCGTGTCGTCGAGACCGAACGAGCGCGCCAGTTCGTCGGTGACCGGCTGGATGATCACGCCGAGGTACCCGCGACGCACCTCGCCGGTGTCCTTCAACTGCTCGGCGACGTTCATGGCGACGTTCACGGGGATCGCGAACGAGATACCCATGTAACCGCCCGAGTTGGTGTAGATCTGTGAGTTGACGCCGATCACCTCACCGTCGGCGTTGATCAGCGGACCGCCGGAGTTGCCCGGGTTGACCGGTGCGTCGGTCTGGATGAACGGCACGTAGGTCTCGTTGGGCAGGTCGCGGCCGATGGCCGAGACGATGCCGTGCGTGGCCGAGTGATCCAGGCCGAACGGCGCGCCGATCGCCAGCACCCACTCGCCCACGTCGACGTCGTCGGAATCGCCGATGGTCACGGTGGGCAGATCCTCGGCGTCGATCTTCAACAGGGCGATGTCGGTGCGGCGGTCCTCGCCGATCAGCTCGGCGCGGTACTCCTTCTGGTTGTTCAGGCGCACGCTGATCTCGTCCGCGCCACCGACCACGTGCGCGTTGGTGATGACGTAGCCGTCCTCGCTGATGATGAAGCCCGATCCCAGCGACTGGGCCGGCCGGGAGCGCGGCATCGGCTGCTGCGGCATCTGCTCGAAGAAATCGCGGAACATGTCGCCGAGCGGCCCGGGCGGCAGGTTGGGCATCTGCGGGCGCTGGCCGGAACGGCCCGGCTGCTGACCCTTGGTGACGGTGTTGATATTGACCACGGCCGGCGCGTTGTCCTTCGCCAGCTTGGCGAAATCCGGGTACTGCGCCTGGGCGGGCGACCCCAGCAGCAACAGCGTCGCGGCAACGGCCACGAGAAGCGCCGCGGCGGGGCGGATTGTCACGAATGCCTTCATCGACCAACTCCTATTCCGGTTCGGAATCATGCAAAAGGTAACAGCCAGGCCCCGGGCCAACGCAAAGGGGCCGTCGAGAGGGGCCAAATCGATGAGATAGGGCTGGCCGCATGAAGTTCAATCCCCCCGGAACACCCCATGGAGCTGCCCATCGGTCTCATTCGGGCCGCTGGTCATGCGCCACGATCTCGCGCTCGCCCAGGGCGACGACCAGCGCGGTCATGGCCCGCTCGACCTCTGAGCGCTCGCCCTTGAAGCCCAACTCCAGCAGACGACGCTCGGTCGAGAGCACCGGCAGGCTGAACAGTCGCAGGGTCGGATGGGCGGCGCAGAACGCCTCCATCAGGTCGACCAGCTCGCTCTCCGGGGTGTCCACCAGCCACAGCGATTGCTCCACGTAGCCCGCATCCCCGAGCCCAACGAGCGGGCCGGCGAGGATGTGATCGAGCATGGCGTGCGCCATCTCGGGGAAGCCGGGCAGGAAGAAGTGCCGTTCGAGGGCAAAGCCCGGCACGCGGTTGAACGGGTTGGGCACCAGGTCGGCCCCCTCCGGCAGGTCGGCCATCAGGATGCGCTTGGGGTAGGCCCCCTCGCCGAACTGGGCCTCGATCAGCGCCGCGGCCTCGGGATGGCGTACCAACGGCCGCCCGAAGGCCGTGGCCGCGCAGGCCCGGGTGAGATCGTCGGGGGTCGCGCCGATGCCACCGAAGCAGAACACGGTGGCGCCGTCGGCCCGGCTGCGACGCAGCAGGTCGACGATCGTGACCTCGCGGTCGGGCAGGAACTGGGCCCAGTCGACCACCAACCCGCGCGCAGCCAGCCGTTCGGCGACCGCGGCGAGGTGCCGGTCCTGGCGACGGCCCGAGAGGATCTCGTCGCCGATGACCACCACGCCGATGCCCGAGAGCGGGCCGCTTCGACCCTCGTCAGCCAACACGTTCGCGCCCCACCATCGTGCCGGACACCTTACTGCTTGGCACCGACCTTCAGGGCGTTCTCGCGCACCCGGTCACGCTCGCGCTGGTCCTCGACCGCATCGAACTCGCTGTGCTCGACCCAGCCCTGGGTGTGCTGGCGCACCAGCCGGGCCAGCCCGTCGAGGTGATCGTCGCGGTCGTTGAGCGCCGGGATGTAGTGGTAGGTCTCGCCACCGGCCTCCTCGAAGTACTCGCGGTTCTCGTCGCCGATCTCCTCGATGGTCTCCAGGCAATCGGCGGAGAAGCCCGGGCAGACCACGGCGATGTGCTTGACGCCCTGGCCGGGCAGGGCCTTGAGGGTCTCGTCGGTGTAGGGCTTGAGCCACTCCTCCGGGCCGAAGCGCGACTGGAAGGTGACCATGTAGTCGTCCTCGGACAGGCCCAGACGCTCGGCGACCAGACGCGAGGTGACGTAGCACTGGCAGTGGTACGGATCGCCGTTGAGCAGGTAGCGCTTGGGCTCGCCGTGGTAGCTCATGATCAGCTTGTCGGGTTTGCCGTGCTCGTCGAAATGCTCCTGGATGCTGGCCGCGAGCGCATCGAGGTAGCCCGGGTCGCGGTGGTACTGGTTGATGGTGCGCAGCTCCGGCACCCAGCGCCAGTGCATGAATTCGTCGAAGACCGCGTCCAGCGTCGAGGCGGTGGTCGCGCCGGCGTACTGCGGATAGAGCGGCAGCACGACCACGCGCCGGCAGCCGGCCTCGCGCAATTCGTGCAGGGCCGAGGGCACCGACGGGTTGCCGTAGCGCATCCCGAGCGCCACGGTCACCGGGCCGGCCATCTGTTCGCTCAAGCGCGCCTGCAGTCCCTTCTGCTGCGCTCGCGCAATGGTCAACAGCGGCGAGCCCTCGCCGTGGTGATCCCAGACCGAGCGATAGGCCTCCGCGGATTTCGCCGGGCGGGTGCGCAGCACGATGCCGTGCAGGATCGGCCACCACTTCCACTTGGGCAGCTCGATCACGCGCGGATCGGAGAGGAACTGCGCCAGGTACCGGCGCAGTGCCGGCGCCTCGGGTGCGTCCGGCGTACCGAGGTTCAGCAGCAGCACCCCCAGTCGTTCCGCGCTGCCGTGCTTGTAGTCCGGTTCACCTTGGTAATTCATTCGATGGCCTCAACAATTTTCGACGAGTATCCTACAGTCTGGTCGTGCCCGGTCGACGCCTCGCGAGGCATCGCCGAACCCGAATACCGGGTCATTCTAGGCAAACGAGTCACCTATTGCCGGATCGCGTGCCAGCTCATGCATCCGGGTATCGCCATTACCCTCGGCGACGCATCACTACCAATCATTTCAGGAGCGCTCCCACACCATGGCCGACAGCAACACCCGCCACAGCAAACTGCTCATCCTCGGCTCCGGCCCCGCCGGCTACAGCGCCGCGGTCTACGCCGCCCGAGCCAACCTCGATCCGGTCCTGATCACCGGCATGGAGATGGGCGGCCAGCTGACCACCACCACCGAGGTGGAGAACTGGCCGGGTGACCCGGACGACCTGACCGGCCCGGCCCTGATGGATCGCATGAAGGCGCACGCCGAGAAGTTCGATACCGAGATCATCTTCGATCACATCCACACCACCAAACTCGACGAACGCCCGTTCACGCTCACCGGCGACCAGGGCACCTACACCTGCGATGCCCTGATCATCGCCACCGGCGCCTCGGCCCGCTATCTCGGCATCGAATCCGAGCAGGCCTTCCGCGGCAAGGGCGTGTCCGCCTGCGCGACCTGCGACGGCTTCTTCTACAAGAACCAGACGGTCGCCGTGGTCGGCGGCGGCAACACCGCCGTCGAGGAGGCGCTGTACCTGTCCAACATCGCCGCCAAGGTGCACGTGGTGCATCGCCGCGACCGCTTCCGGGCCGAGGACATCCTGATCGATCGCCTGATGAAGAAGGCCGAGGACGGCAACGTCGAGATCCACTGGAATCACGAGGTCGACGAGGTGCTCGGCGACCAGATGGGCGTCAACGGCCTGCGCATCAAGGACAAGGCCGGCGAGACCACCGATCTCGAGCTCTCCGGCGTGTTCATCGCCATCGGCCACTCGCCCAACACCGGCATCTTCGAGGGCCAGCTCGACATGCCGGGCGGCTACATCAGCGTCAAGAGCGGCACCAACGGCAACGCCACCGCGACCTCGGTCGACGGGGTGTTCGCCGCCGGTGACGTCATGGACCACGTCTATCGCCAGGCGATCACCTCGGCGGGCACCGGCTGCATGGCCGCCCTGGACGCCAAGGCGTTCCTGGAAAAGCTCGACGACTGATCCGGCACGACTCGCCGCTTCATCCGGCCGGTCCGACGACCGGCCATCACGACCGAAGGAACACCGACATGGATCCAACCATCGCCGCCTACGTGGTGCTGCTGGCACTGGCGCTCGGCCTGACCGGCGCGCTGCGTGCCGAACGGGAACACTGCGGCCGGGGGCTGTTGATCGTGACCACCCTGGCGGGATTCCTGGTGGTCGCGGCCGTCAGCGCGCTCTTGACCTCGCAAAGCGCGCTCGAGCTGGTGCTGTCGACCGTCGCGGTGTTCTTCGCTGCGCAGGCCGCGGCGACCGCCTTCCTGCTGCTGCGCCAGGAAGTGCATGCCGAGCCGGCGGACGAGCCCGACGAGCAGGACCTGCTCGACGAGGCCGACCGTGAACGGCAGTTCGCCCACGAGCGGACCGGCAAGGAGGGGGCGTGATGGGTATCGGACTGATGATCGACAACGCCGGCTGGTTCGCACTCGGCTTGGTGCTGATCACCCTCTCGGCACTGACCCACCCGGGGCGCCGGCGGGTCTGGATGTGGGCCCTGCCGCTGGCGATCCTGATCGTGCTCGCCGGTGCGCTCTTCCCGGGCGCGGCGGGTGACCTGCCCGGCATGGGCTGGAAGGCGTGGCTCGCGATCGCGGCACTCGCCTTCGGCGTGGCCGCCGCGCCCTGGTATCGCGCCAGCCGCGACCAGGACACCCGCCTGATCGACCTGGTGCGCGGCGCGGCGATCGTGCTGATCGGGAGCGGCATCACCATCACCCTGCTGGGCGTGATCGGCTGGGAGCAGACCACCCGCTACGTCGGCGCCTGGGACCTGCGCCTAGCGGCCGTGCTGGGTATCTTCATCGGGGTCTGGACCGGCATCACCGGCCTGATCCACTGGTTGCGCCTTAAGGGCACGCTGCGCGCCGGCAACCGGGGCTCGCGCAACCAGCGTCTCGCCCAGTGGGCGGTGCTGGTAATCATCGGCGTGCTGGGCGCGATCGCCGTCGCCTACCCGGCCGTGGCCGTCGCCCCGCTGGTGCTGCTGATCGTGCTGGCGATCGAATGGGCGGCCCTGGCGGCGCTTTCCCAGCCGCACGAGGACCTGCTGCGCATCCAGGCACGCCACGTCGGCCTGGTGGGCGTGGCCATCGTCACGCTCGGCTACGTGCAGAGCAGCTTGTTGCTGCTGGTGATCGGTGGACTGGTGGTGGCCGGCTCGATCCACTTCATCAAGCGCCAGGGCGCCTTCTGCCAGATCTCGCGGCGGACCTTCTACGACGACGAGACCGCGGACGCGGACACCGGCGACGAGGGCGAACCCGCCGCCCACGCCGACCGATAGGGGTGCCCCAGGGCGCCGGATGACCCGCTTACGGGTCGGCTCAGTCGTGGCTGAGGTCGTCGAGGGTCAGCTCGAAGGCATCGACGAAGCGCTGGCGGAAGAAGCCCACCGCCGGCAGGTCGGTCATCTCGTCGAGCTTGCCGTGCAGGAATTCCTCGGCGCGGCGAAACTCCTGGTTGCCGGCCGCGCGTTCCTCGATGCACTTCAAGTAGGCCGACAGCGAGTCGGCGGCCTTGACCAGCCGCAGCACCTCGGGCTCGATGCGGGCGCTCTCGATCACCTCGGCGAACGATTCCTGCAATGACTCGGGCAGCAGCCCGATGATCTTGCGCTCGGCGTGCGCCTCGAGGGCCTTGTAGGAATCGCGGATGTCCTCGCGGAAGTACTTCACCGGCGTGGGCAGGTCACCGGTGATGATCTCCGAGGCGTCGTGGTAGAGCGCCACGCTGACCACCCGGCCGACGTCGTTGTCCTCGCCGAATTCCTGGTTGCCGATCACCGCCAGCGCGTGGGCGATCATCGCCACCTGCAGGCTGTGTTCCTGGACGTTCTCGCTGCGCGTGTTGCGCATCAATCCCCAGCGGTAGATGTACTTCATCCGCGAGAGGTAGGCGAAGAAGTGGCTTTTCTCGGGGCTCTGCTCGGGGTTCTGGTCGGAAGCGCTCATCGGGTTCCTGTCTGGATAATCGGTTTCGGGGTCGAGTGTCTCGTCAGGCCTGCGTGGTCGGGCGGAAACCCACCTCGCGGAATTCCTCGAACAGGCTGACGGCGAAGCTGTCGGTCATCCCGGAAATCATGTCGGTCAGCAGCTGCGCCTCGCGGTAGCGGATCGGCATCGGGTTGCCCGGTGACTCGAACACCCGCCGGTAGTTCTCGGAGATGCGCTGGTAGATGTAGCCGGCCAGCGGCGTGGACCGCTGGCTGGCCGGGTCGTCGGGGTCATCGCGCCGGGTGATCGCGTACCAGAAGGCATCCATCAGGCCGTGGATGACCCTCAGGCCGGTCAGCTCGACGCGCAGCACCGACTTGTGCCGGTAGGCGTGCTGCCAGTTGCAGGCCTTGAGCGCGGCCAGCAGGCGCCCGCCACGCGAGGCGTCCACCAGCTCCTGTTCGAAGCCCCCCTCGGCCATGGCCGGCAGCGAATCGATGAACACCTCGCCGATCGCCTCCATCAACGCGCCGATCGCGCGGATGCGGAAGGTCTGCATGGAGATGTCGTTGAGCTCGTCCGGCGAGAGGCGCTCGCGCCGGTAGGCCTTGTGCTCGGCGGCCGCCGCGTCGCAGACCGCCGTGACCACCGGGTCGTCCGGTGCCTCGTGGCGCAGGAAGGCGATGGTATCGGAAAACGACAACAGGCCCTTCTTGACCGCGTCCTCGGCGTCCAGCACCGAGTAGGCGATGTCGTCGCAGGCCTCCATGATCCAGGTCAGCGGATGGCGCTGCCCGGATGAAAGGCCCGTGCCGACCCAGACCTCGTCCATCAGCGCCCGCTCGGACTGGAAGTAGCCGTGCTTCTTGTGGGTGACGCGCGACCGGTCGATCTCGTCGCTGGCCGCGGGGTACTTCACCAGCGCGGCGAGGCTCGCGAGCGTCAGGTTCAGGCCGTAGTCGTCGTTGATCAGCTGCAGCTTGGTCAGCAAGCGCAAGGTCTGGGCGTTGCCCTCGAAGCGCAGGAAGTCCTGCTTCATCGCCGCGCTCAGGGCCGGTTCGGCATCCAGCACCTCGGCGCGGTTGATCTCGAACCAGCGCGCGATCGCGTCCTCGCCCTGGTGACCGAACGGCGGGTTGCCCAGATCGTGGGCCAGGCCGATAGTCGCCAGCAGGGCGGGTACGTCGCGCAACGCCTCGGGCAAGCCCGCGGCCACCCCGTGGTGGAAGACGAGATCGATGCCCACCGAGCGGGCCAGGTTGGCCACCTCGTGCGAATGCGTCAGCCGGGTGCGCACGCTGTCGGACCGATCCAGCGGGAAGACCTGCGTCTTGTCGGCCATGCGCCGCACCGGGGTGGAGAACAGTACCCGGTCGTAGTCGCGTTCGATGGCCGTGCGCGTCTGCGCCGGCACCGTCGCCAGGAGGTTACCCTGCCCGCTGCGGGGTCGGCGGCGGTCGGAATTGAGCCAGCGGCGCCAGTGGCTGTCGAGATCCTGCCTCATCACGCATCCTTGAGGGAGTGGCCTGGGAATGGTCGAAACATGGGTCCGTCGACCCCGGAAATCACCACCGGCTTCTGCTAGCCTCCTTAGGCCGAATCAGGGGCCAGAAAAGGCCCGTGAATCCACCAGTGGCGACAGGGAAACGAACGACCGCTGGCGCAAGCATAACGTACACCCGCCGCAATCCACCCGACGACGGACCGTGCCCCGCGCGATTGTGGCGAGCGACCATCCGCAGCAGCGAACAGCGAAGAGGGCACCGCCATGAACACCACGATCGGAGTGATCGGCCTGGGACTGATGGGCACTGCCATGGCCCGACGCCTCGCCCAGTCGGGCTGGGCGGTGACCGGTTATAACCGTCACCCGCGTGAGATCGAGGACATCCCCACCGCCGCCAGCCTGACCGAACTTGCCGATCGCGCCGAAACGCTCTGGCTGATGGTCAGCGACCACAAGGCCTGTCGCGAGGTGATCGACACGCTGGGCGAGGCCGGCATCCGCGACCACGTGGTGGTCAACAGCTCGACCATCGCTCCGGCAGAATCCGCCGAGATCGCCCGCCGGGTCGAGGCGCTGGGCGGCGAATACCTCGAGGCCCCGGTGCTCGGTTCCATCCCGCAGGCGCAGAGCGGCACCCTGCAACTGCTGCTTGGCGGCGAGGCCGACCTGGTCGAGCGCCTCGAGCCACTGCTGCGCACGCTGGGCACGCCGACCCACTTCGGCGAGATCCGCAGCGGCGCGGGTGCCAAGCTTGCCTTCAATCAGCTGATCGGCTCGCTGACCGCCGCCTTCTCCATGAGCCTCGGGCTGGTCCAGCGAGAGGGCGTCGACGTCGACAAGTTCATGGCCACCCTGCGCGATTCGGCCCTCTACGCCCCCACCTTCGACAAGAAGCTCGACAACATGCTCGGCCACTCGTTCGAGAAGGCCAATTTCCCGTTGAAGCACCTGCTCAAGGACATCCGCCTGTTCACCCAGAGCGCCTGCGGTCAGGGCATCGACACCCACCTGCTGATCGGGCTGCAGCACGTGCTGGAGGAAGGGATCTACGCCGGCCACGGCAACCACGACTACTCCTCGCTGTTCGAGAGCATCGTGCGCGAGCAGGCCACCACGCACTAAGCCTCCTCGACGGGGGCGCGGCGGCTCAACAAGGGTCGGGGAAGATCTGCACGATTCCATGGCATCTCTGGCTCGCGGGTTTGCCCGCACTCGGCGCAGCCGTCCCTCGACGGGCAATGAGCCCGTCCTCGGTCCGGCGTCTTGATGGCGAACAAGCCGGTAAGCCAGGGGCGTTGGCTAGGCGTGCAGACCTTCCCTAAGAGCGGGTACAATGCGCGGTTTGCGTCCCGCCCGTCGGGGCAGCCGACACCACTTACCGCTGAGATTACCGGGTACCCACCATGAGCCATCATGCCGTCAAGCCGCGCCGCGCCCTGCTGAGCGTTTCCGACAAGACCGGAATCCTGGGGCTGGCCCAGGGCCTGCACGCCGCTGGCGTGGAACTGCTGTCCACCGGTGGCACGGCCCGTCTGTTGCGCGAGAACGACGTGCCGGTGCGCGAGGTCAGTGACGTGACCGGCTTCCCGGAGATCATGGCCGGGCGGGTCAAGACGCTCAATCCGCTGATCCACGGCGGCATTCTCGGCCGTCGCGGCACCGACGACGAAGTGATGGCCACCCACGGCATCACCCCGATCGACCTGGTGGTGGTCAACCTCTACCCGTTCGCCCGCACCGTCGCCGACCCGGACTGCGACCTGCCCACGGCGATCGAGAACATCGACATCGGCGGGCCGGCCATGGTCCGCGCCGCGGCGAAGAACCACAACGACGTGGCGATCGTGGTCAACCCGGCCGACTACGAGGTCGTACTCGGGGAGATCAACGGCGAGGGCATCTCCATGGCCACCCGCCAACGCCTGGCCGGGGCGGCCTTCAGCCACACCGCCCAGTACGACGGCATGATCGCCGACTACCTGGGCCGCCAGTTCGAGGACAGCGCGTTCGCCCCGACCTGGCACCTGCCGCTGAACAAGTCCATGGACCTGCGCTACGGCGAGAACCCGCACCAGAAGGCGGCCTTCTACGTCGAGCCGGACGCCGCGCCGGGCACGCTGGCCCGTGCCCGCATCGTCCAGGGCAAGCCGTTGTCCTTCAACAACCTCGCCGATGCCGACGCGGCACTCGAGTGCGTCAAGCAGTTCGATCGCCCGGCCTGCGTGATCGTCAAGCACGCCAACCCCTGCGGCGTGGCCACCGGCGACGACATCACCACCGCCTACGATCGCGCCTTCGCCACCGACCCGACCTCGGCCTTCGGCGGCATCATCGCCTTCAACCGCCCGCTGGACGCGCACACCGCGCGCAGTATCGTCGAGCGCCAGTTCGTCGAGGTGATCATCGCCCCCGAGATCGGCGCGGATGCCGCCTCCGAGCTGGCCGCCAAGCCCAACGTGCGCGCACTGGCCATCGACGACTGGTCGGTCAAGCCGGCCCCCGGCATGGACTTCAAGCGCATCGGCGGCGGGCTGCTGGTCCAGGACTTCGACCATGGTCTGGTCGGTGCGGAGGATCTGAAGATCGTCACCCGACGCGCGCCGGACGAGGCGGAGATCCAGGATCTGCTGTTCGCCTGGCAGGTGGCCAAGTTCGTCAAGTCGAACGCCATCGTCTACGCCAGCGGCCAGCAGACCATCGGGGTGGGGGCCGGCCAGATGAGCCGCGTCTACTCGGCGCGCATCGCCGGCATCAAGGCGGCCGATGCCGGCCTGCCGGTCGAGGGCTCGGTGATGGCCTCGGATGCCTTCTTCCCGTTCCGTGACGGCATCGACGCCGCCGCCGAGGCGGGCATCAAGGCCGTGATCCAGCCGGGGGGCTCGATGCGCGACCAGGAGGTGATCGACGCGGCCGACGAACACGGCATCGCGATGGTGTTCACCGGCATGCGTCACTTCCGCCACTGAGCGAGCGCCATCCCGGCAACGAAAAAGCCCCTCGATCGAGGGGCTTTTTTCTTGGGCCGGAAACGGCGCCCGAGTCACGCAAACGGATTGAAGCGATCCTCGTCCTTGCGGCGGTGGTGCCGCTTCAAGTCCAACTCCAGCGACTTGAGCACGGTCTGTTCGTCGACCGGCTCGCGCTCGCGGCTATCCAACTCGGCACGCGCCACCTCGATCAGGCGGCGCAGTTCCGTCAGTGAGAGGCGGTGAAGATCGGGCATGGGCTCAACCGGTGGCGTCGATCACGGAATGGAAGTGGTGGCCGCGGCGCACGAACCGATGCGTTCGCACGCTGGGGTCATGGTAGTGCGCGCTGACGGCGAGGGTATCGCCCACCTCGACCAACGCCAGCCCACGGCCGGGCCGTTCGTCCCACGCACCGCAGTCGATCCAGAGGCGGTTGCCGTCACGAACCGGCTGGCCGGTGATGGTGTGCCCGGCGATGACCCAGTCGATCCCGCGCACGCTGCGTTCGGGCCGCTTGCCCTCGAGCACCTCGTGGACCTGAGAGCGTCCCCACAGCAGGGTGTCGAGTTGCGGGTCGGCCTTGGTCGAGGCCCAGTAGGTCATCTTCTTGACCCGCTCGAGACGGGCGATGTTCTGGTCCCAGTCCCACAGGGGCAGTTCGGCGTGCACCACGCCCACCGCGGCCGGCCCGTTACCGACCTGGATCATCAGCGGCATCTGGCTGATCAGGTTCATCACCTCGGTGATCAGGTCGTCCCACTTGTCGTCCTTGAGCTTGTCGTAGGACTCCAGCAGCCAGGCCGAGCCCATCGCCTCGAGGTCGGCGCGCTGGGCCTTGCTCAACTGGCGTTCGGCCAGGGCATCGCGGTGATTGGCAATCACCCGCTCATGGTTGCCAGCCACCGAGAAGAACCAGGGCTCGCCCAGCAGGCGCAGGGTGCCCAGCGAATCCTCGCCGTAGTCGATCAGGTCACCGACGGCGATGACGCGATCCCGTTCCGGGGAAAAGTCGTGCTTGTCGAGGATCTTTTCCAACAGCGGCCGACTGCCGTGCAGATCGCCGACGATGAAATCCCGACCGCGCGGGTTTTTCAAAAGCTGTTTGAATAACGTCATGTAATCTAAGCAACCACGCCTTTGCCACGCCACGCGCGGGTGGGCCGGCGTGGCATGAACGGTTGGATTGGCTCGACGGTCCGTCCGGGACGCAAGTCGGCGGCGAGTCGGGCGACATCGCAACCACGTGGGACGGGGCGGGCGGAAGGCCTGCCGATCGAATAATCGATATGTTCGCTAAAAAATAGCGTCAGGTCAACAGCTTGGCCTGCCGGGCACCCGCATGCGCCGGGCAGGGATACGCGAACGGTTCGGCACCGTTTCCCGCCAAGATTTTCTTGATACCCCATTCGAAAATTAACCGGCGAAGTGGTCCCGAAATGGGCCCCGTTTTCTGCTCCGGCACGTATGCTGACCGGCGGGATGCAATTCATGCCCGTGATAATCAAAAACCGACGAAAAACCGCTCAAGGAGGATTTTCATGAAAACCCGTTCCCTGTTCCCGGCCGCCTGGCTGATGCTGCTCGCCGCGTTTTCCTTCGGCACCGCCGCACAGGCCGCCGACGCCGACAAGATCGAGCAGGTCGGTGGCAACACCCTGGCCAAGGAACACCTGGTCCTGCAGATCACGGAGAGCGACCTGCAGCGCCAGAACCTGGTACTCAACGTCGCCAACAACGTGATGAAGGCGCGCGGTGGCCCCGACCAGATCGACGTCGAGGTGGTCGCCTTCGGTCCCGGCATCAGCATGCTGTTCGCCAACAACCATCACGCCGAGCGCATCCAGTCGCTGGCCGACCAGGGCGTGCGCTTCTCCGCCTGCAAGAACTCGATTGCCGGCGCGACCCGCAAGCTCGGCAAGGAACCGGCGATGAACCCGGCCGCCGAGCCGGTCGAGGCAGGCATCGCCCGCATCCTCGACCTGGTCGACGCCGGTTACGTGCTGGTTCGCCCGTAACGGCAGGACCCCGCAGGCAGGCCGCCCCGGTGCCCTGATCAAGGGCCCGGGGCTTTTTTAATGGAATGGCCTGCTCCCACCCTATTACGCTGTTTGGAGGAACAACCGAACGGCGATGAAGGAGGAACAGACCTATGTCTATCAAAACGCTTGGTATCGATCTTGGCAAGACCTCGATGC
>NZ_SWAW01000026.1:0-28135 GCF_005096345.1 Guyparkeria sp. SB14A
CGACCCCCGTCCGGCCGCCGCGGCACTCCGCTTGACGCGGACCTGGCGGGCGTCGAACGCGCAGTCGAACGCCTCGGCCTGTTCGCGGGCGACCTCGGCCCACGCGGGGGCATCGGGGTGCAGGCCGTGATCGACATGGATCACCGACAGGCGGGCAAATCGTCCTTGCTCGCGCCATTGCGACAGGCGCGTCAGGGCGCCGAGGGAATCGCGCCCGCCGGAGCTGGCGAGCAGGACGTGGGCGGCCGGATCGGGGGCCACCGGGCGCGGCATGCCGTCCGGGCCGACCACCGTGCCCGGCGCGAAATCAGCGTTCGGTGAACTCACCGTAGCTCATCAGGCGCTCGTAGCGCCGCTCGAGCAGCGCCTGGGTGGGTCGGTCGATCTGGGCGAGCACCGCCTTCTTGAGGCTGCTCTTGAGCGAGCGGGCCATGGCCGGCACGTCGCGGTGCGCGCCGCCACAGGGCTCGGGGATGATCTCGTCGATCAGGCCCAGGCTCTTGAGCCGGTCGGCGGTGACGCCCAGCGCCTCGGCGGCTTCCGGGGCCTTCTCGGCGCTCTTGTAGAGGATCGAGGCGCAGCCCTCCGGGGAGATCACCGAGTAGGTGCTGTACTGGAGCATCATCACGTGGTCGCCCACGCCGATGGCCAGCGCGCCACCGGAGCCGCCCTCGCCGATCACCGTGACGATGATCGGGGTCTCGAGCTCGGCCATCACGTAGAGGTTGCGGGCGATCGCCTCGCTCTGGCCGCGCGCCTCGGCGTCGATGCCCGGGTAGGCGCCCGGGGTGTCGATGAAGGTCAGGACCGGCAGGCCGAACTTCTCGGCCAGCTCCATCAGGCGCTTGGCCTTGCGGTAGCCCTCCGGACGCGGCATGCCGAAGTTGCGGCGGATCTTCTCCTTGGTGTCCCGACCCTTCTGCTGGCCGATCACCATCACCGGCAGGCCGTCGAGGCGCGCCATGCCGCCGATGATCGCCGGGTCGTCGCCGAAGGCACGATCGCCGTGCAGTTCGCGGAAGTCGGTGAACACCCGCTGGAGATAGTCGGTGAGGTAGGGACGCTGCGGGTGGCGCGCGAGCTGGTTGACCTGCCAGGCGCCGAGATTGGCGAAGATCGAGCGCGTCAGGTCCGTCGACTTGGTGCGCAGCCGCTCGATTTCCTCGTCGATGTCCAGGCCCTGGTCGTCGTCCATGAGCTGGAGCTCGCGGATCTTGGCCTCGAGTTCGGCGATCGGCTGTTCAAAGTCGAGATAGTTCGGATTCATAGACGGCTGCGCGGTGTGGGCGGGTAGTCGGTATACCGTCTCGCGGTCGGTACCGGGGCCGAAACAAACGCCCTGACGGTTCGGACCGGGCGGCGAGACAGACGCGTATTGTGCCGAAATTGCGCCCGCAGCGTAAATCCGGGGCGTTTCGGGTCGGTCAGCGGTCGCTTTCGTCGCTGGCCGGGTGCGGGGTGTGAACCGCGAGGTTGTCGATCAGGCGCACCTTGCCCAGCCTCGCGGCGACCAGCAGGCGCCCGTGCGGGACCAGGCGGGCCTGTTCCTCGAGACGCTCGTCGTCACAGTAGACCAGGTAGTCGACCACGAAGCCCTGCTGGGTCAGCCAGTGCCGGGCACCGGCGAGCGTCGCGGCCACCGTGTGACCACCGGCCAGCGACTCGGCGGCGCGCTTGAGGGCTCGGTGCACCGCCGGGGCCTGGCGACGCTGCTCGGGGTCGAGAAAGCGGTTGCGCGAGCTGATCGCCAGCCCATCGGGCTCGCGATGGGTGGGCTCGATGGCCAGCTCCACGTGCATGTCGAGGTCGGCCACCAGCCGCCGGATCACCGCGACCTGCTGGGCATCCTTTTCGCCGAACACGGCCACGTCCGGGCGCACCAGGTTGAACAGCTTGGTCACCACGGTGGCCACGCCGGTGAAGTGTCCCGGCCGGGCCGCCCCCTCGAGGCGCTCGCCCAGCGGGCCGGCATCGACGCGCACGATGTCCTGCTGGCCGTGCGGGTAGAGCACCGCCTCGGTGGGCAGGAAGACCGCCGCGACGCCGGCCTGCTCGAGAAGTTCGAGGTCGCGCTCCTCGGTACGCGGGTAGCGGGCGAGGTCGTCCGGGTCCTCGAACTGCAGCGGATTGACGAACACGCTCACGATCACGGCTTCGGCGCGCTGCTTGGCGTGATCGATCAGCGCCAGGTGGCCGGCGTGGAGGTTGCCCATCGTGGGCACGAAGCCCACGCGACGGGCATCGAACCCCTCCGATTCGCGCCAGTCGCGCAACGTCTCGATGTCGCGGATCACCTGCATCAGAAGCTTTCCTCGGCGGTGGGGAAGCGACGCGCGCGCACGGCCTCCACAAAAGCGGCAAATGCCCCGTGGATCGAGCCACCGTCGGCGAGGAAATCGCGGACGAAGCGCGGCGGCTTTTCGGTCAGCCCCAACATGTCGTGCATCACCAGCACCTGGCCGTCGGTATCGGCCCCGGCGCCAATGCCGATCACCGGCACGTCGACCGCCTCGGCCAGCGCGCGACCGAGCTCGCTCGGCACGCATTCGACCACCAGGAGATCGATGCCGGCGGCGACCAGGGCTTGGGCATCCTCGAGGATGCGGCGCGCATCGGCGGCCTCGCGGCCCTGCACCCGGTAGCCGCCCAGCTTGCGCACGCGCTGGGGCAGCAACCCGACGTGGCCGCAGACCGGCACGCCGCTGTCGGTCAGGGCACGCACGATCTCCACCTTCTCGGCACCGCCCTCGAGCTTGACCATGTCCGCGCCGCCCTCGCCCATCAGCACGCCGGCGGCGTCCAGCGCCCGCTCGACGGTGGCGTCACTGAGAAACGGCATGTCGGCGACCACCAGGGCATCCCCCACCCCGCGGCGGACCATGGCGGCGTGGTAGGCGACGTCCTCGACGGTGACCGCCAGGGTGTCACGCTGACCCTGGACCACCATGCCGAGCGAATCGCCCACCAGGAAGGCATCCACCCCGGCGGCAGCCGCGACGCGCGCGAAACCCGCGTCGTAGGCGGTCAGCATGGCGATGGGCTGGCGGTCGGTCTTGGCCTGACGCAATCGGGTACGGGTCATGACGACCTCCGCGTGGGGGTGGTGCGTGGGTGGCGCGGCGCGTCCGGCCGACGACTTGCCGCACTAGTGGCGCGCGGCTCGTCCGCCCGCCGCTGCCAGCGCATGGCGCGCAGGAACCGCAGCGGGTGATCGGCAACCGCCTCGAGCCAGCCGGCCAGGGCGGTGCCGTCGGGCAGGCGGGCGTCGGGGCGAATCTCGAGCCAGGGGGCGAGCACGAAGTGCCGGCGGGCGATTTCCGGGTGCGGCACGGTCAGCTCGGCCGTGTCGATCCGGCGATCGCCGAAGGCGAGGATGTCCAGGTCGAGCATGCGCTCGCCCCAGTGGCGCGTGTAGGAACGCCCCGCCGCGCTCTCCAGGCCCTTCAGGGCCCGCAGCAGCGCCTCCGGGGCCAAGGCTGTCTCGATCTCGGCCACGGCGTTGACGTAGTCGGGCTGGTCCTGCGGGCCGATCGGCGGGTTGGCGTACAGGCCGGAGACGGCGCGCACCTGGCACAAGGGCAGGCTGTCGATCGCCTCGACGGCACGCTCGATCTGGTCGACCGGGTCACCGAGGTTGGCCCCCAGGCCGATGGTCGCGACTTCCCGAACCATCATTCCCCCGCAATCAGCTGTTGGCGGACTGCGGCTTGCCACCCGGCTTGCGCCGGCGCGGGCGACGGCGGCGACGCTTCTTGCCGAAGTCCGAGGGCTGCAGCGCCTCGATCGGCGCCTCGTCGCGGCTGCCTCGCTCCGGGGCGTGACGACGCCAGAAGGTGCAGACCGACTCGTCGACCTCGTTGGTGCGCGAGCGCAGGCAGAGGAAGTCCACCGCCGCGCGGAACCACGGCGCCTCGGTCAGCGCGCGTTGTTCCTCGGTGAGCGTGTCCGCGTCCTTGCCCTTGCCCGGGGCGTTCGCGGCCGGGGCATGGCGCTCGAGGTCCGGCTGCAACGCCCAGATCGCGCGGATGATCTCGGCCAGGCGGCGCGGGATCATCAGGCGCCGGGCGGCGACGGCCAGCACCTCGTCGGCGGCCAGGACGAGCGCGTCCTCCATCGGCACGCGCTGGTGCATCCACTGGACGCGGTGGCGGCCCAGCATGCGCCAGAACAGGCCGGCGAACAGGAAGGCCGGGTTGACCGGCAGGTCCTTGGCGACCCGCTCGTCGGTGGCCTCGAGCACCGGCTCGATCAGCACCCAGTCGCTGGCCGGGTCGTTGGGCTCGATCCAGGTCGCGAGGCTGTCGAACAGGTACTCGAGCAGGCCGAGACGCTTGAGCTCGAGCACGGTCTGCCGGCCGGCGCCGCCTTGCAGCAGCTTGACGGTCTCGTCGAAAAGGCGCGCCGGGGAAATGTCGGCGAGCGTCTCGCGGCAATGCGCGATCGCCTGCTCGCTGTCGGGCGTGAGGTGGAAGCCGAGCTTGGCGGCGAAGCGTGCCGCGCGCAGCATCCGCACCGGGTCCTCGCGATAGCGGGCCTCCGGCTCGCCGATCACCCGCAGGCGACCGCTGTGGATGTCGGTCAGGCCCTCGACGTAGTCGACCAGCTCGCCGGAGGCGAAGTCGAGGTAGAGGGCGTTGCAGGCGAAATCGCGCCGCCAGACGTCCTCGTCGATGCTGCCGAAGACGTTGTCGCGCGTGATCATGCCGCCGTCGGCGCGCTTGACCTCGGCGGCGTCGCCGCCCCGGAAGGTGGTCACCTCGATCAGCTCGTCGCGGAAGACCACGTGGACGATCTTGAAGCGCCGGCCGATGATCCGCGCGCGCTTGAACAGGCGCTTGACCTCTTCGGGGCGCGCGTCGGTGACCACGTCGAAGTCCTTGGGGCTGCGCCCGCGCAAGAGATCCCGCACGCAACCGCCGACGGCGTAGGCCTCGAAGCCGGCCTCGTGCAGTCGCTCAAGGACGAACCGGGCGTTGTCGCTCAGGTCGTTGATCGAGATGCCGTGGGTCTCGGCGGGTATTCGGGTCTGGGTTGCTGTCACGTTGTCCGTCAAAACGGTCTGCCATTGCTCGCCGTGGCCGGCGTCGCCCCACATTCGGGCGGCCAGCGGGCCGGTCGCGTCACATCAACGCACCGACAGGCCACGGGTGGATTATGGAACCTCTGTACGGATTGCAGCGCCACGCCGGGGGTACCGGGGGAAGTGCCATTCGTGCAGAGGCTCCTTGAGAAAACCGGAGTCTATCACTATGGCCCTGATCTCGTGATCCACCGCCCCGGCCGGCCGCGATCGCCTCGCGCGCGCCCGCAGGATAAACACGTGCGACCCACCGCAAATCGCGTGCTGTCGCGGCTTTCGCGGCATCGATCGGCCGTTGATCGGAAACTTCTATGCTAGGATTTTCGGCTGATTGCGTCCGTTGCTTGACGGCCGCAGGCCCCCATTCACCCGCATAAGGACGGTGTTCGTGAACCCGATCGAACTCTTGGCCGCAGTCGTCTTGCTGCCGTTCCTGGCCGCCCCGGTGGCGGCCTGGAGCGCCCGCATCAATCGCTACGCGGCCGCCTGGGTGGCCGGTGGCGCGACGCTGCTCGCGCTGGCGCTGTTCGCCTGGCTGGTCGCCGGGCACATCGGCCAGATGCCGGTGGCCACCTCGCACGCCTGGATCGAGGCCGCGGGCCTGACGTTCGGTTTCCGCCTCGACGGCCTGTCGCTGTTGTTCACCGGCCTGATCTTGGTGATCGGCCTGCTGATCGTCATCTACGCCCGCTACTACCTCTCGCCCAACGACTCGATGGGGCGCTTCTTCGCCTACATGATGATGTTCATGGGCGCGATGCTGGGCGTGGTGCTCTCCGAGAACATGATCAACCTGGTCATCTTCTGGGAGCTGACCTCGCTGGCCTCCTTCCTGCTGATCAGCTACTGGCAGCATCGCAAGGAGGCCCGCTACGGCGCGCGTCTCGCGCTGGCGATCACCGGGGCCGGCGGGCTGGCCCTGCTCGGCGGGGTGCTGATCCTCGGCCACATCGTCGGCTCCTACGAGCTGACCGACGTGCTGGCCAACGGCGAGCTGATCAAGAACCATGAGCTCTACGCCCCGGCACTGATCCTGATCCTGCTGGGCGTGTTCACGAAATCCGCGCAGTTCCCGTTCCACTTCTGGCTGCCCAACGCCATGGCCGCGCCGACGCCGGTCTCGGCCTACCTGCACTCGGCGACGATGGTGAAGGCCGGCATCTTCCTGCTGGCGCGCTTCTTCCCGGCGCTGGCCGGCACGGAGCTGTGGGTGATCATCGTCTCCACCGCGGGCCTGATCACGTTCCTGCTGGGCGCCTACACGGCCCTGTTCCGCCATGACCTCAAGGGACTGCTGGCCTACTCGACCATCAGTCATCTGGGCCTGATCACGCTGCTGTTCGGCTTCGGCACGCCGCTGGCCGCCGTGGCGGGCATCTTCCACATCATCAACCACGCCACCTTCAAGGCCAGCCTGTTCATGGTCGCCGGCATCGTCGACCACGAGACCGGCACCCGCGACATGCGCCGCCTGGGCGGGCTGGTCAAGTACATGCCGCACACGGCGGCACTGGGCATGATCGCGGCGATGGCGATGGCCGGCGTGCCGCTGTTCAACGGCTTTCTCTCCAAGGAGATGTTCTTCACCGAGTCGGTGCGCGTCGCTGGCGACATCGGCCCGGTCTGGCTGCTGCCGATCCTGGTCTCGCTGGGTGGCCTGTTGTCGGTGGCCTACTCCCTGCGCTTCGTGCACGACACCTTCTTCGGCAAGCCCGACGGCGACCTGCCGAAGAAACCCCACGAGCCGCCCGGCATGATGAAGCGTCCGGTCGACCTGCTGGTGGTGCTGTGTCTCGCCGTGGGCATCCTGCCGGCGCTGGTGGTCGGCCCGCTGCTGCACATCGCCGTGACCGGGGTGCTGCAGACCGAGCCGCCCTACTACAGCCTGTCGCTGTGGCACGGCTTCAACCTGCCGCTGCTGATGAGCGCCGTCGCCCTGATCGGCGGCCTGCTGGTCTACCTCAACCGTGCGCCGATCTTCCGCTGGCATGCCCGTTCAATGGCGCACCTCGACGCGCGCACGGTCTACAACCGCAGCATGGAACTGCTGATGCGCACTGGGGCAGGCGTCACGGGCGTGCTGGACAACGGTCGGCTGGGCCGGATCGTGATCCTGACGCTGATCTTCTCGCTGATGGCCGGACTGGTCGGCTACGTCCAGACGGCCAGCTTGCCGGGCGTGCAGGCGGCCCTGGACCGTGGCGCGATCGAGGACAGCGGCGACTGGGTGACCTGGCTGGGCATGTTGCTGATCGTCATCGCCACCCTGGTCACGGTGATCGGTCACCGCCAGCGCCTGTTCGCGCTGATCGCCATGAGCGTGGTCGGACTGGGCGTGGCGATGATCTTCGCGCGGTTCTCGGCGCCGGATCTCGCCATGACGCAACTGTCGGTCGAGGTGGTGACCATGATCCTCCTGCTGCTGGCACTGTTCTACCTGCCGCAGCAGAGCCGCCGGCTCTCCTCGCCCAGCCGCCGCTGGCGCGATGCCGGGATCGCAACGATCATCGGCGGCGGCATCGCGACGCTGACCTACGCGATCATCAGCCGGCCGTTCGAGACGATTTCGGGTTACTTCCTGGATCATTCGGTGCCCGGCGGCGGTGGCCACAACGTGGTCAACGTCATCCTGGTCGACTTCCGGGGATACGACACCTTCGGCGAGATCACGGTGCTGGCCCTGGCGGCGCTGGGCATCTTTGCCATGCTGCACAACCTGTCGCTGCCCTCCTCGCGACGCGACCCGTTCGGGCGCGCCTGGAGCGACGACCCGCACCCGCTGATGCTGCGCACCTTCGCGCAGATCATCCTGCCATTGACCCTGCTGTTCGGCATCTACGTGTTCCTGCGCGGACACAACGAGCCGGGCGGCGGCTTTATCGCCGGGCTGATCGTGGCCAGTGCCCTGGTCGCGCAGTACATGGCCAACGGTATCGAGGCGGCCGAACGCCGGCTCCAGTTGCCGATCCACGGCATCATCGGGGCGGGCCTGCTGATCGCGCTGGGCACCGGACTGGTTTCCATGGTCTTCGGCGTGCCGTTCCTGACCTCCGCGTTCACGCACCTGGATCTGCCGGTGATCGGTGACATCGAGATCGCCTCGGCGATCGCCTTCGACCTGGGCGTGTTCCTGGTGGTGGTCGGCTCGACCATGCTGATCCTGCTCAACCTGGGCCGGCTGACCGACCACGCCATCGAACATCCCGACTACGCATCCATCGAGGCAAGCCCCGTGGGCGGCGAGAGCCGCGGGGGGAGAGACGCATGACCAACCTGGCCATTTCCCTGCTGATCGGCGTGCTCACCGGCGCCGGCGTGTACCTGGTGCTGCGCGCCCAGACCTTCCCGGTGGTGCTGGGGCTGACCCTGATGTCCTACGGGGTCAATCTGTTCCTGTTCACCATGGGCCGGCTGCACACCGCCGCCCCGGCCGTGGTGGGCGCAACCGAGCAATCGGCCGATGCCCTGCCCCAGGCGCTGGTGCTGACGGCCATCGTGATCGCGTTCGCCATGACCGCCTTCGTGATCGTGCTGGCACTGAAGGCCCGGGCCGCGCTCGGCAATGACCATGTCGACGGCACGCACATCCCGCAGGCCGACCGGGTGATCGATCGCCGCAAGGAGCCGCGCGCATGACCGACAACCTGATTTCCCTGCTGGTCTTCCTGCCGGTCGCCCTGGCGGCGATCCTCGCCATGACCGGGCAGCGCGCCCCGGCGCTCTCGCGGGCCATCAGCCTCGCCGGCGCGGCCACGTTGCTGATCGTCAGCGCCTGGCTGCTGCTGGGCGGATTCGGCAACACCGCACAGGTCATCGAGCTCGGTGGCTGGTCGGCGCCGTTCGGCATCGTGCTGGTGTTCGATCGGCTCTCGGGGCTGATGGTCGTGCTCACCTCGATCGTCGCGGTGCTCTCGCTGCTCTATGCCGTGCGTCGCGACGAGGATTCGGCCGGGCCGCACTTCCACGCCCTGTTCCAGGCGCAGCTGTTCGGCCTGAACGGCGCGTTCCTGACCGGCGACCTGTTCAACCTGTTCGTGTTCTTCGAGGTTCTGCTGCTGGCCTCCTACGGCCTGCTGCTGCACGGCGACGGTCGCAAGCGGACCCGGGCGGGTTTCCATTACGTGGTGGTCAACCTGATCGGGTCGACGCTGTTCCTGTTCGCCGTCGGCGCGCTCTACGGCACGGTCGGCAGCCTGAATCTCGCCGACATCACGCTCAAGCTTCCGCAAGTCGCCCCGGACGCGGTGCCGATCGTCACCACGGCGATCTTCCTGCTGTTCGTGGTGTTCCTGATCAAGGGCGCGGCCTTCCCGCTGTATCTCTGGCTGCCGGGGGCCTACGGCTACGCCTCGATCCCGGTGGCCGCCCTGTTCGCGATCATGACCAAGGTGGGCCTGTACTCGGTGCTGCGGGTCGATTCGGTCATGCTCTCGGGCAATACCATCGGCGGGCTGGTCGAGACCACCGCGCTGATCGCCCCCTGGCTGTTGTGGCTGGGGCTGATCACCCTGCTGCTCGCCGCCCTGGGCGTGGTGGCCGGACGGTTCCTGCGCCGGCAGATTGCCTACCTGATCGTCGCCTCGGTGGGCACGATCCTGATCGCCCTGGGCCTGGTCACCGGTTCCGAGCGCGAACTGGCCATCAGCGGCGCGCTGTATTACTGGATCCACACCACGGTGCTCAGCGCCGGGTTCTTCCTGCTGGCCGGGCTGTTGATCCGCCATCGTCCCGAGGCCGGCGACGGCATCGAGGCCGCCCCGCCCATGCCGCATGCCGTGCTGGTAGGCTCGCTGTTCTTCGCCTACGCGATCGCCATGGCCGGCTTGCCGCCTCTGACCGGCTTCTTCGGCAAGGTGATGATCCTCGCCGCGGCACTCGACAGTCCGCTGATGGCCCCGATCTTCGCGGTGGTGCTGACCAGCGGGTTGATCATGGTGATCGCCCTGGCGCGCGCCGGCAGCCGGCTGTTCTACCAGTCGCAGGCCACGCCGGGCCACCCGGCGCACGCCATGCCGCGGGGTGCGCGCACGGCCCTGCCGGGGCTGGCGCTGACCATCGCGCCGCTGGCCGTCGCCACGGTCATGGTCGTGGGTGCCCAGCCGCTGTCCGACTGGCTCGATGGGACCGCCCAGCAGATCACGACGCCGTCGGGCTACCTGGACGCGGTGATGCCGGATGGCATCCTGTCGCCGGAGACCGCGCCCGGCAAACTGGGCCAGGAGTACGAGGGAGGTAAACACTAATGCGCCGCATCCTGCCTCAACCCCTGCTGAGCCTCGTGCTGCTGGTCAGCTGGCTGGTGATCAACAACAGCATCCACCCCGGCTCGATCGTCATGGGCGCGATCGTCGCCCTGGTGATCCCCTGGATCACGCATCGCTTCTGGGAGATTCGCGCCGGGGTGAAAAGCCCCGTCGCCCTGCTGGGCTACCTCGGCATCGTGGTGATCGACATCATCCGCGCCAACTTCGTGGTTGCCCGCCAGGTGCTGGGCCCCAACCGCGCGTTGCGCTCGCAGCTGTTCGAGATGGAACTCGACCTCGAGGGCGCGCTGCCGGTGAGCATCCTGGCCGCGACCATCACGCTCACGCCGGGCACGGTCTCCTGCCGCATCAGCCCCGATCAGAGTCGCCTGTGGGTGCATGCCCTGCACGCCGACGACGTCGCCGAGGAGATCGCCGAGATCAAGCAGCGCTACGAGTCGCGCCTGATGCGGATCTTCGGCCAGACCGACCAGCGCACCGCGCGTTCCTCATCAACCCCGGGGACGGAATCATGATCCACGTCAGTCTCGGCATTGCCCTGGTCCTGATCGTCATCGCGATGGGACTCGCCACCTACCGCCTGTTCAAGGGCCCCGACCAGACCGACCGGGTGCTGGCACTCGACACCATGTCGATCAACGCGATCGCCCTGCTGATCGCCCTGGGCATCTGGTTCGAGACCTCGATCAACTTCGAGGCCGCGCTCCTGATCGCCGTGCTGGGGTTCATCACCACGGTGGCCTTGAGCAAGTACCTGATTCGCGGCGACATCGTCGAATAGCCCGGAGGCCATCATGCTTTTCGAACTCATCGTCAGTTTCCTGATCCTGTTCGGCGCCGCGTTCGTGCTGCTGGGCTCGCTGGGCCTGGCCAAGCTGCCGAGCTTCTTCATGCGCCTGCACGGCCCGACGAAGGCCTCCACGCTGGGCGTGGGCAGCATCCTGCTCGCCTCGGCGGTGTACTTCTCCAGCCGCGGCAGCCTCTCGGTCCACGAGATCCTGATCCTGGTCTTCCTGTTCCTGACCGCGCCGATCAGCGCCCTCTTGATGGCGCGCGCGGGCATCCACCGCGAACTGCCGGGTGACAACCCCCGCTTCGGTGACAACGATCGGGACGGTGACAAGGACTAGATTCATCTCGTAGCCGCCCGGAACCGAAAACACCCCGTGTCGATCGCCTCGACGCGGGGTGTTTTCGTTTGGACGGCGCTGGCTGGCGTTGACCCGAATCAGTCGACCGTGCAGCAAACCCGATGCAACCGCTCGATGGCCTCGAGCAGACCGGGGGTCATCTCCCAGCGATCCTGGCTGATGTAGAGGCGTACCGCGACGATGCCGGGCTCGCCGATCGGCTCGGGCAGCATTACGACGCTGTGGCCGACGGCGTTGATCACCGCGGGGTGGCCATCGCCGGCCTCCGCCGGCTCGGCGGCATCGCTGTGCACCCAGCGCCCCTCGCCGCTCACCAGCACCCGTCCGAGCTCGTCGGCCAGCGGCCGGAGCAGTGCCTGGTGATGGCGCAGACTCTCGGGGAGATGCGCCTCGAGATACGCGATCAACGCGGCGCGATCGTGGATCTCGGCGGCGGCGAGCGAGATCGTGCGCACGTCGAAGAACGGACTGGCCGGCTGCTCGGCCAACGTGGCGCCGAGTGATTGGCGTTCGGCCGGTGACACCGAGGCGCAGCGCGAGGTCAGATGGTCGATCTGCGCCCGCAAGGCGATGTCGTCCGTGGCGCGCGCCGGACGCAGCATGCCGATCATCCGCTCCGGCCGCCCCTCGCCGTCACGCAGGACGCGCAGCTCGAGCCACATCGGGCCGACGGCCTCCGCGCCGGGCAGGCGCCCCTCCAGCGCCAGCCGGTCGACCGCCCCGCGGGCGAAATACGCCGGCAACGCCGTTTCCGGATCACCGGCGAGCGGCGAGGCGGGGTCCGTGGGTTCGAACAGGTCAAAGAGCGCGCTGCCGACCAGGTCCTCGCGCGCCCGGCCGAACCATTCGGCCGCCTGGCGGTTGGCAACGATCACCTGCAACCGCCTCGGGTCGATCTCGATCAGGCCCAATGACGGCATCTCGAGCCAGGCGTGGTGCCAGAACTCGCGCTCGCGCAGGATGTCCGCGCTGCGGGCACGGTAGCGCCCGCGCAGAAAGCGCCAGAGGAACAGCAGGGCCGCGAACAGGCCCAGCGTCGAGAGCAGCGCCGTCAGGCTGAGCCACTTTTCCAGCTGGTCGACCGGCGCGAGCACGTCGCGGCGATCCTGGAGCACCAGCAGGCGGGCCGACAGGCGGGGCAACTCGACCGTCGCGTAGACCCGATCGGCGCCCTCGATGCGGGTCACGCCCTCTTCGGCGTCCGGGTCGCCCTCGATCTCCGACAGCCCGACGCGGATCCGATCGACGATGCCCGACGGGGTCTCGGCAACCGTCGAGGATTCCTGTCTCGGATCGAGGACCAGCATGGGCCAGAAGCTCGAGCCACTGCCGGGATCGGCCGGGGCGTTGATCAGCAGGGTGCGCAGCCCCTCGGCGGCACGCACGCGCCGCCCGTCGCTCTCGGCATCGGCCAACAGGCTCTCGGTATTCAACCGCGTCCAGAGCAACAGGTACCACGGACCGCGGGAGACCGCGGTGCGCTCGTCGTAGATGGGCAGGATCCAGAACAGGTCGACGCCACCGCGGCCGCGGGTGAAGCGGGTCACGGTGTGCACGTCGCCGGTGACCGCCGCCTGGTCGAACTGCAGCATGTCCGGTGGCACGACGTTGGTCGCCCCCGTCTGCAGCTGCGGGTTGCGGTCGGGGTCGAGCAAGGTGATTGAGCGGAACCGGCTGAGCAGGCTGCCGCGACGCAGGTCATCGGGGAACCCGTCGACCTCGCCCTCGTCCAGTCTCGTCACCCAGGCCTGGAGCCACTCGCTGCGCTGGGCCAGCGCGTCGACCTGCTGGTCACGCTCCTCGACCCAGTTCTCCAGCTCGATGGCGCGGATGGCGGCGAGGTTGGCGACCTCGCGCTGCGCCTTGTCGAGCAGCAGCGGGGCGTACTGGCGAGCGGCGACCGCGGCGATGAAGATCTGCATCACGGCGATCAGCACCAGGGCGACCAGCATGGCGGTCAGCCAGCCCTGGCGGGGGCGGGCACGCTCGTGACCGAAATCGACCACCCCCTGGCGTGCGGCGGTCAGACGGTCGACCAGCACGTAGAGCATCGCGCCGGTGACCAGCACGAAGATCTCGCCGAACACCAGGCCGGCGGTGGAGATTTCCCAGTGGGCACCACCCAGTCGGCCGAGCAGCCACTGGGTCACCCAGATCCACAACGAGGCCAGCAACAGGTAGGCGACCGTGATCGGCAATGCCGGTCGCATGGCCCCGATCTTCATATCAGGCGCCGATCCGGTCCCGGAAGGCGTTGAGGCGCTGGATGCTGCGCACGCGCCCCATCAACTCGAGGATAACGCCGAAGCTGGGCGAGGAGGTGTGCCCCAGCAAGGCGAGGCGCAACACCGGCCCGACCTTGCCGAGCTTGAGATCGAGCGTCTTGGCGACGCCCTTGACCGCCGCCTCGAGGGTGTCGGCGCTCTCCCAGACCGCGTCATCCTCGAGGGCGACGATCAGCGCGTCGACCACCATCGCGGCCGAGGCGTCCAGCTTCGCCATCGCGGCGGGATCGGGCTCGACGGCGTCCTGGTAGAAGGGTTTGGCCTGCTCGGCCATCTCGACCAGGGTGTGTACCCGGTCGACGTAGGCCGGGACGATCGACGCGGGCTTGGGGCCGAGCTCGTCCGGGTCGATGCCCAACTGGCCAAGGTGCCAGCGTAGCTCGGCGGCGACGTCGGCGACCGGCAGCTCGCGCATGTAGTGCTGGTTGAGCCAGCGCAGCTTCTCGGGGTTGATACTCGAGGCCGAGTGGTTGACGTCCTTGAGGTCGAACAGCTGGACCAGCTCGGCACGCGAGAAGATCTCCTCGTCGCCGTGCGACCAACCCAGGCGCACCAGGTAGTTGAGCAACGCCTCGGGCAGGAACCCGTCGTGGCGATACTGGACCACGCTGACCGCGCCGTGGCGCTTGGAGAGCTTCGCCCCGTCCGGGCCGTGGATCATCGGCAGGTGCGCGAACGCCGGCGGCTCGACGCCCAGCGCCCGGTACAGGTTGATCTGGCGCGGGGTGTTGTTGAGGTGGTCGTCACCGCGCACGACGTGCGTGATCCGCATGTCCATGTCGTCGACCACTACGGTGAGGTTGTAGGTCGGGGTGCCGTCGCCGCGGGCGATGATCAGGTCGTCGAGCTCGTCGTTGCGGAAGGTCACCCGGCCGCGGATGGCGTCCTCGACCACCACCAGGCCGTCCAGCGGGTTCTTGAAGCGCACCACCGGCTTGATGCCCGCCGGCGGGGTGCCGGTGAAATCGCGGTAACGACGGTCGTAGCGAGGTTTCTCGCCGCGCTTCATCTGCGCCTCGCGCAGCTCGTCGAGCTCCTCGCGGGTGGCATAGCAGTAATACGCCTTGTCCTCGGCGAGCAACTGGTCGATCACCTCGCGGTACCGTTCCATGCGCTCGGTCTGGTAGAACGGCCCCTCGTCGTAGTCGAGCCCCAGCCAGGTCATGCCCTCGAGGATCGCGTTGACGGACTCGGCGGTGGACCGCTCGCGGTCGGTGTCCTCCACGCGCAGCACGAACTCGCCACCGTGACGGCGTGCGAACAGGTAACTGAACAGGGCCGTGCGGGCGCCGCCAATGTGCAGGTAGCCGGTGGGCGACGGGGCGAAGCGGGTGCGAACGGTCATCGATACCTCGTTGCGAGCGAAATGCGGCCTCCCTGCGCAGACGATCGGCAGGGACGGGTGCGGAAAACGTGGGTGAGGAGTATAGCGTTTTGCCGGCGGATGACTGAACCGCTGGCCCGACTACGCATCGCGTTGGCGAGGCAAGCCCCATGGCATGGCAATTGCTTCATGCAGCCCAACGACACCGATTCAATCCGGGGCAGCGAGGCGACCGCGCGCCCGGCGAACATCACCCTTGCCGACAGGCCAGCCACCATGCACCGATCCATTACCGATACCCGGGCCCGTAGCCAGACCGATCGCTGGGCAGAAAGCCTGGCAGACAGCCGGACCACGATGCCGGCACCCACCCGCCGACCACGCCGAGCCCTTGCCGTGCTGCCGGGCCTGATCGCGGCGGCCGCGATCATGGCCAGCGCACCCGCCCAGGCACAGCAGCCCAACGAGGCGTGCCCGGCATCGCATCGGATCGTGATCAGCGAGGCCCATGTCGGCCACGAACCGGGCGACGTCATCGGCCTGCCCGGGGCAATCGCGGAACGCCTGGCCGCTCGCCTCGAACAGGATGGCCAACAGGTGGTGGACGTCGTGCGACCGACCCGCAGCGGTGGCCTCGAGCCGGCCATGGACGCCTTCTCCCGTCACGGCGCCCCCTACTTCCTGCGGCTGGTCGCGCGCGACCTGGGTACCGAAGGACGCCCGTCGGGGATCGTGCTGTTGCCCGATCGCTTCGCCCCGCGGGCCGGTGAGCTGAGCGCCACGCTGGACGACGGGGCGCGCGGGGCGCGGCTGGACAGTTGGCAGATCGACCTATCTGCCGCCGACGGCAAGCCCTTCTCGCCCGAGGTGGCGGCCGACTCGGCGCGGTTCTGGGAAAGCGACTGGGGCCAGTCGATGGACGCGGCGATCGACACCCTGGCGGGCAACGTGCTCGACACCGTCGGCTGTCGCCCGCTGGTGGGCCGCGTTCTTTCGACCGAGGGCCGGGGTGGCAGCACGGACCTGCGGATCGACCTGGGCCGACGCGACGGCCTGTCGGCCGGCGACCGATTGCAGGTCATCGACCCGGGTATGCCGGCCGACTGGCTGGGCGTCAATCTCTTGACTCGCCCAGACCTGGAAACGACGGCCGGGCCGATCCGCGAGCCGCGTGCGTTGGGCGAGGCGCGGGTTTCCTACCTGGGAGAGCGTGACAGCACCCTGCGCTACCAGGGCGGTCACAGCGTGGAGAGTGGCGACCTGGTGCAGGTCACGCCGGGTCGCGACCGCCTCGAGCGCGTGCCGGACTAAGCCGCGAGGGCGGCACGCTCACGCGCCCCTCAGTCGAGCTGTTCACCCAAGCCCCGCGCCAGGTCGGCGATGATGTCCTGAGGGTCCTCGAGACCGACCGACAGCCGAATCAGGCCCTCGTCGATGCCCGCCTCGGCACGCGCCTCGGGACTCAGCCGGCCGTGGGTGGTGCTCGCCGGGTGGGTGATGGTGGTCTTGGTGTCGCCGAGGTTCGCGGTGATCGAGAGCATCCGGGTGCGGTTGATCACCTCCCAGGCCTTTTCGCGCCCGCCCTCGACCACGAACGAGACGATCGCCCCGGGGCCGGTCTGCTGCGCGGCGATGATCTCGGCCTGCGGGTGGTCGGCCAGCCCCGGAAAATGCACCCGGGCGACCCCTTCGTGGGCGACCAGCCAGTCGGCCACCTCGCGGGCATGGCGGCTGTGGGCCTCCATGCGCAGGTTCAGGGTCTCCAGGCCCTTGGCGAAGATCCAGGCATTGAACGGCGCCATGGTCGGTCCGCAGGTCCGCAGGAAACCGCGCACTTCCTTGCCGACGCGCTCGGCATCCCCCACGACCGCCCCACCGATGGCGCGCCCCTGCCCGTCGAGGAACTTGGTCGCCGAGTGGATGACGATGTCCGCGCCGAGGCTCACCGGGCGTTGCAGGGCCGGGGTGCAGAAGCAGTTGTCCACCACCAGTGCGGCATCGAACCGGTGGGCCAAGTCCGCCAGCCACCGGATGTCGGCGACCTCGGTGAGCGGGTTCGACGGCGTCTCGATGAACAGCAGGCGGGTGCGCTCGTTGACGGCGGCCTCCCACTGCGACCCGTCGGTCAGGTTCACCCAATGCACCACCAGGCCGAACTTGGCCAGGTACTTGTCGAACAGCACCTTGGTGGTGCCGAAGACCTGGCGGGCGATCACCACTTCGTCACCGGCCTCGCACAGGGCCATGAAGGTGGTCAGGATCGCGGCCATGCCCGAGGCGGTGGCGACGCAGTCCTCGCCGCCTTCCATCGCCGCCAGGCGCTCCTCGAAGATGCGCGTGGTGGGGTTGGTAAAACGGGCGTAGATGTTGCCGGGCTCGTCGCCGGCAAAGCGCGCCGCGGCCTGCTCGGCCGACTCGAAGGTGAAGCTCGAGGTGGTGAAGATCGGCTCGCCGTGCTCGCGCTCGGGCGTCGGGTGATGGCCGACGCGGATGGCCTGGGTCGCGAGCGACCAGTCGGGATCGGGGCGGCGGTGCGAATCGGTCATGGGCTATCCGTTGGGTGTCGTGAGGCCGCGCTCAGCGGGCGTTGAAGAAATGCCAGGCGAGGTTGTCGAACTCGGCGATCGCCGCGAGCAGGCGATCGGTCTCTTCCTCGAGCTCGGCGAACTGGTGCTCGGCCAACGGCGCCATCGAGCAGTTCTCCGGCGGCGTGCCGAACCGGTCGAGCAACTCGCGCATCTGCGGCAGGAATTTCCACTGCAGCCATTCCTCGAACGCCAGCGTGTCGAAGCAGAACGGGTTGGGGCTGGCCAGCGCCTGCTCGCTGGGGCGCTGATCCGACCAGAGCCCGGCCCGCTGCATCTCGTGGGCGATCTGGTCGAGCTGGCGCAGCATCATGTCGGTGCTGGGGCGAACGGTCTCCATCGGTCACGTCTCGTCAGGTCTGTTCAATGGACTCGCGATGAACCGGGCGGTTCGTCGTTCATGTCCGCACCGCCCTCGTCATCGGCCCAGAACAGGCGGTGCGGGATCAACTGGCCACGGCCGATCGCCGCGGCGTGCATCAGGGTCTGGTGGGTGTATTCGAGCCCTTCGTGGACGGCATTGACCGGGTCGCTGCCCTGCGCGATCAATCCGGCGATCGCCGAGGAGAGCGTGCAGCCCGAGCCGTGGAACTGGCCGGCCAAACGCTCGTAGACGAAGCGCCGCGGCGGCTCGACGCCGAACAGCCAATTCTCGACCTTCTCGCCCGGCTCGTCGCCGCCCTTGAGCAGCACGTACTCCGCCCCCAGCGCCGAGAGCATCTGGCCACGCTGGTCGCGGTTGGCGGCATCCGGCGCCAGCACCCGGGCCTCGTGGGCGTTGGGGGTGACGACGGTCGCTCGCGGGAAGAGATGCTCGGCGATCGCCGCGGCCACGGCGTTGTCGGCCAGCGACCCGCCGCCGCCGGCCACCAGCACCGGATCGAGCACCACCGGGATATCCGGGAAGCGTGCCAGCACGGAGGCGACCGCCTCGACCAGCTCGACGGTGCCAAGCATGCCGATCTTGATCGCGCCGACCGGCATGTCGTTTAGCACCGCCAGCGACTGGTCGATCACGAGCTTCGGGTCGCTGGCCACGAAGCCATGCACGTTGACCGTGTCCTGCACGGTCAACGCCGTGATCGCCGTGGCCGGGTGCACGCCCTGGCTGATGATCGCCTCGATGTCCGCGTGGATGCCGGCCCCGCCACTGGGATCGTGTCCGGCAATGGCCAGGACGACGGGAACCTCGGGGGCGTCGGTGAGCGTCGGTGTGGTTTCCATCTGGTGCTAAGCTCCCTCGCAGATAAGGCCGTGGCGGCAGCGGCGTCGTGATGGCGCCGGGCCGAGCATGATAACGCAGCCAGTGCCACACGCATTGATCCGGCGCGCCGCCGCGACCCCACCCGTCACCCGCCACGACAAGGACCCGGCCGTTCGATGATCCCCTTCACGCCCCGCCAATGGCTCAAACCGGTCACGCGCTGGATCTGGCACGACCGGCCCGCCAGTCGCCTCGGGCGCACGGCACAACGCCTGGTACGCGCCATGCTGAGCGTGATGTCGTCCGCCTCGCGCGGCGACCTGCAGCTCAACGCGATGAGCCTGTCCTACACCACCCTGCTGTCGATGGTGCCGCTGCTGGCCGTGACGTTCTCGGTCCTCAAGGCGTTCGGCTCGGCATCGGTGATCGAGCCGTTCCTGCTCTCGGTGATGGCGCCGCTGGGCGATGCCGCCGACGAGCTCACCCTGCGCATCCTGGATTTCGTCGACAACATCCGCGTCGGCGTGCTCGGGGCCGTGGGCGTCGCCCTGCTCTTCTATACCGTCATCGCCCTGATGCAGAAGATCGAGCGGGTGTTCAACCGCATCTGGAACGTCCACCAGATGCGCTCGATGTCGGCGCGATTCGCCAACTACCTGTCGGTGCTGATGGTGGGGCCGGTGTTGGTGATCGCCGCGGGCAGTCTCACCGCCACCCTGTTGGCCGCGCCCTGGATCAGCGACGTGGCGGAACTCTCGGTGCTGGCCACCGTGCTCAAGTGGCTGGGCTACCTGGTGCCGCTCGCGATCTGGACCGGCGCCTTCGCGTTTCTCTACCTGTTCATCCCCAACACGCGCGTCCGGCCCGGCTCGGCCCTGGTCGGCGGGCTGGTCGCGGCGGTGCTCTGGAACCTGCTGGGCCTGCTGTTCGGCGGGCTGATCGCCGGTTCGACCAGCTACACGGCCGTCTACTCGGCCTTCGCCTCGCTGGTGCTGTTCCTGGTCTGGCTGCAGATTGCCTGGATGATCGTGCTGGTTGGTGCGGGCATCAGCTACGCCTGGCAGCACAGCGACCGCCTGACCCTGGGCAAGCCCGCCCCGGTGCATCCGGCGACCCGGCTGGCTACCGCCATCGTGCTGCTCGACGAGATCGAGCGTCGCTTCGAGGCCGGCCAGACCCCGCCCGACCGGGACCGGCTGGCCGAGCGGGTCGACCCCTATCCCGAGCTCGCACCAGTCTGGATCGACCCCTTGCTGGAAAAACTGGTGGAGGCCGAACTGCTGCGCATTACCGAACCGAGCGACGCCACCTGTTTCCTGCCGGCACGGCCGGGCGAGCGCATCAGCCTCGCCGAGGTGGAACGGGCCATCGAGGGCGAGCCGGCGCGGCTGCCCCGCCCGCTGGTGGATGCCATCCCGGCCCTGGACCGATTCGCCCGGCGCCACCGGCAGTGGGAGGAGGATATCGGCGCGACCACGCTGGCCGCCGGTAGCGACTCGAGGGCGCCGGCCGAAGGCGCCGGCAACGGGGCGAATCAACCGGGCGCGGAGCCGCGCCAGTAGACGGTGTGCTCGCCGGCCGGATCGAGCCGGCGGGCGAACACGAACCAGGCATCGGACAGCCGGTTGAGGTAGGTGGCCAGCGCCGCGCGTTCGCCACCGCGTTCGGCGTCATCGACCTCGTGACACCACGCCCAGGCCAGCCGTTCGGCGCGACGGGTCCCCGTGCGCACCAGGTGCGCGCGCGCCATCGCCTCGGTGCCGCCGGGCAGGATGAATTCCTTGAGCGGCGGCAGCTCGCGATTGGCCGCCTCGATCCAGTCGTCCAGGCGATCGAGCGACGGCAACTGGCTCGCCGCGGCCATCTCGCCCATCGCGACGAAACCGCCCAGGTCGAATACCGCCTGCTGCTGCTCGCGCACGAACGACAGGGCATCGGGCTCGTCGGTCAGCGCGACACTCAGGCTGCCCAGGCGGGCATTGAGCTCGTCGAGTTCGCCCAGCAGCTCGATGGCGAGCGCCTCCTTGGCCAGGCGCTGCCCATCGGCCAGCCCCGTCTCGCCGCGATCGCCGCTGCGGGTCACCACCCGCGAGAGGCGATCACGACTGTCGTTCGAATCCGTCATGTCGGTCCGCCTCATCCCGGCTCGGGCTGCGCGCGGTACTCGTCGGCCGGCACGTCGGCGGGCCAGTCATGCGGCCGACCGGAGAGCACCTTGAGCGCAAAGGCGAGAATCGCGACCACCCCGTAGCCAAGCCCGGCGACCACGCCCAAGTCGACGATGCCGTGCCAGGGCTGGGGCAGGAAACCGACCAGGATCACCAGCAGCACCACCCCGGCAGTCACCGACAGGGAGACGATGCGACGCTTCCGGGTCGCGTGGATGTACCCCATGCAATACAGCGGCGCGAGGGCCACGTGCCAACCCACCGGATGGCGCGAGAGGTGCGCCGCGCGGGCGACCACCCGCGGCGAGAACCCCTTCTGAAACCCCTTGTAGCCTTCGCTGTAGACCATGAACACCATCCAGCCGACGAAGAAGGCCCAGTGCCACCAGGCCCAGGACGCGCCCCAGGCCTCGATGCCGTAGAACGACAGGCGATAGATGGCCCAGAGCAGCAACGCGCACAGGCCCAGCACGCCCCACAGGGCACCGACAATCCCCAGTGGTGTGGGCTGTGGCAACCCGGCTTGCGATGACTTCTCCACGTATCGATTCTCCCGGACGCCTGTCCGACTGGTGGTTCGTTGGTTGGAAAACTCTGCATGAGCTCGATGACCGAGGGCGCGGAGTTTATCATGCAGCCCACCACCCGATTCCCGAGTGACCGGCCCCGATGAATCCCCGCACCCGCCGCGAGATGTTCGCCCGTTTCCAGCGCCAGCGACCCGAGCCGACCACCGAGCTCGAGTACCGCAGCCCCTTCGAGCTGCTGGTGGCGGTCGTACTCTCCGCCCAGGCGACCGACGCCGGCGTCAACAAGGCGACCCGCCCCCTGTTCGCCCGGGCCAACACGCCGCAGGCCGTCCTCGACCTGGGACTGGATGAGCTCACCGAGGCGATCCGCACCATCGGGCTGTACAAGACCAAGGCGAAGAACGTCTACGCCCTGTGCCAGCAGCTGATCGACAAGCACGATGGCGAGGTACCCGCCGACCGCGAGGCGCTCGAGGCGCTGCCCGGCGTGGGCCGAAAGACCGCCAATGTCGTGCTCAACACCGTATTCCGCCAGCCGACCATGGCGGTCGACACGCATATCTTCCGCGTCGCCAACCGCACCGGGCTGGCCAAGGGCAAGACGGTGCGCGCGGTCGAGGACCGACTCCTCAAGGTGATCCCCAGGGAATACCAGCTCGATGCCCACCACTGGCTGATCCTGCACGGGCGCTACGTGTGCAAGGCGCGGAAACCCGACTGCGGGGCCTGTATCGTCTGCGACCTGTGCGATTTCCGCGACAAGACCGAGGACTGCAGCCCCGAGCTGATCGCCCGCTACGCTACCGAAGAGATTTGAGCATGTACTCCAGTGACCGCCGCCGTATGCGCCAGCCGTTTCTCGATGCCTGGACCAAGGGAAAGCAGAAAAAGCCCCTGGCGCCGATCGAGCAGATGATCTTCGAGGTGATCCGCGATCATCCCGAATACCATTCGCTGCTCGACCAGCCCGAGTTCGCCCTGGAGGCCGACTGGCCGCCGGAGATGGGCGTGACCAACCCCTTCCTGCACATGAGCATGCACCTTTCCCTGCGCGAGATGGTGCAGACCGACCGCCCGGCCGGCATCCGCTCGGTGCACTCGGAACTGTCCCTGAAGAAGGCCGATCCGCTCGAGGCCGAACACGAGATGATCGATTGTCTCGGCGAGGCCCTCTGGCAGGCCCAGCAGAACGGCGGCCCGCCGGACGAGGTCAAGCTCATGGAATGCCTAAGGGAACTCTGCACGAGGCGATGACGTCTCTGCGGGACCTCCAAGGGTCCGGATGCAAGGCGCCGTCCGCCGTGAAGGGCCGTGGCCCTTTACAAGGGCTGGACCGGATCGGCACGACGCCGATCCGGCCGGCGCGAGCCGGCCCGAAGGGCGGGGTTCACGGACGAACCCCGCGACGCCGCAGATGGGCCCTTGGAGGCCCGCCCGGATGGGGCTCGCGGGTTTTCCCGCACTCGGCGTTGCCGTCCCTCGACGGGCAACGAGCCCGTCTTCGCTCCGGCGCCTTGATTGCGAACAAACCCGCGAGCCAGAGATGCCATCGACTCGTGCAGACTTCCCTGGGGGACAAGCTCAAGCGCTGACCCCGTGCACGCGGGTGACTGCGTCTGCCCGTGCATGAAATAGATTGAGGGTCTAGGCTCGAACGAGACAGCCGTCTCCCATCCATTCGAGGTAGGCCCCGATGAGCGAGTCGACAAACCAACGCCACGAGCCCGTCACCGACCCGGTCTGTGGCATGCAGGTCGATCCGGCGACGAGCGAGCATCGCAGCGAGTATCACGGCGAGACCTTCCACTTCTGCTCGGCCCACTGCCGGGAGCGCTTCGAGGACGACCCCGAGCGCTACCTGTCCGGCGATGACCCATCGGACGATTCGGCCGCCGAGGACCCGGAGGCCATCTACACCTGCCCGATGCACCCCGAGATCCGTCAGCAGGGCCCGGGGAGCTGTCCGATCTGCGGCATGGCACTGGAACCGGAGACCGTCAGCCGCGACGATGGCCCCAACCCGGAACTGATCGACATGACCCGGCGGTTCTGGATCGGCGCGCTGCTGACCCTGCCGCTGTTCCTCATGGCCATGGGTGGCCACTTCCTCGGTATCGATCGCTGGATCGCCCCGCAGGTGAACCACTGGCTCCAGTTGCTGCTGGCCACCCCGGTGGTCCTGTGGGCCGGCAAACCGTTCTTCGTGCGCGGCTGGCGATCGGTGGTCGACCGCCAGCTCAACATGTTCACCCTGATCGCGCTGGGCACGGGCGTGGCGTGGGCCTATAGCCTGGTCGCCACGGCCGCGCCCGGCATCTTCCCGGATGCCTTCCGCCAGTCCGACGGCTCGGTCGCAGTCTATTTCGAGGCCGCGGCGATGATCACGGTACTGGTCCTGCTGGGCCAGGTCCTCGAACTGCGCGCCCGCGAGAAGACCTCCGGGGCCATTCGCGCCCTGCTCGACCTGGCCCCGACCACCGCCCGGCGCATCACCGACAGTGGCGAGGAGGACGTGTCGCTCGACGAGGTCGAGATCGGCGATCACCTGCGGGTGCGCCCCGGCGATCGCGTGCCGCTGGACGGCGAGATCCTCGAGGGTCGCTCCAATATCGACGAGTCGATGATCACCGGCGAGCCGATGGCGGTGACCCGCAAGGCAGGCGACACCGTCATCGGCGGCAGCATCAATGGCCAGGGCAGCTTCGTGATGCGTGCCGACAAGGTCGGGCGCGACACGATGCTCTCGCGCATCGTGCAGATGGTGGCCAAGGCCCAACGCAGTCGCGCGCCCATCCAGGGGCTGGCTGACCGCGTGGCTGCCTGGTTCGTGCCCAGCGTCATCGCCGCGGCGGTGGTTGCCTTCGTCATCTGGTCGGTGGTCGGTCCCGAGCCACCCATGGCCTACGCCCTGATCGCGGCGGTCAGCGTGCTGATCATCGCCTGCCCCTGCGCGCTGGGGCTCGCCACCCCGATGTCGATCATGGTCGGTGTCGGTCGCGGTGCGCGCGCCGGGGTGTTGATCCGTGATGCCGAATCCCTGCAACGCCTCGAACAGGTCGACACGGTGGTGATCGACAAGACCGGCACGCTCACCGAAGGCCGCCCGCGCGTGACCCGCATTCATGCCACCGGCGCGGCAACCGGCGAGCTCGGGGAGGACGAGCTGCTGCGCCTGGTCGCCGGACTCGAACAAGGCAGCGAGCACCCGCTGGCCGAGGGGATCGTCGCCGAGGCTCGCGAACGCGGGCTCGACCTGCCCGAGGCCTCCGACTTCGATGCCGAGAACGGCAAGGGGGTTACCGGCCGCGTGGACGGGAAAACGGTGCTGGTCGGCAACCGGACCCTCATGGAGGGCCACGACATCGACACGAAAACGCTGGAGGGGTCGGCGACGTCGTGGCGCCATGAGGGCGCGACCGTGATCAGCGTGGCCGTCGACGGTCAGCCCGCCGGGCTGCTGGCGATCGCCGACCCGATCCGCGAGTCGACCGCCGATGCCGTTCACCGTCTGCAGCGGGCCGGACTCGAGGTGGTCATGCTCACCGGCGATTCCGAGGAGACCGCCCGCGCCGTCGCCCGACAACTCGACATCGACCAGGTGCGCGCCAATGTCCTGCCGGAGGGCAAGAGCGAGGTGGTCGAACGGATGCGCTCGGAAGGGCGGGTCGTTGCGATGGCCGGCGACGGGGTGAACGATGCCCCGGCACTTGCCGCCGCCGACGTCGGCATCGCCATGGGCAGCGGCACGGACGTGGCCATCGAGAGCGCCGGGATCACGTTGCTGCGCGGCGATCTGGACGGGCTGGTGCAAGCGCATCGGCTGTCCAAGGCGACCATGCGGAACATCCGCCAGAACCTATTCTTCGCCTTCGCCTACAACACGGCCGGCATCCCGATCGCCGCCGGCCTGCTCTACCCGGTCTTCGGCGTGCTGCTCTCGCCGATCATCGCGGCGGCCGCGATGTCGTTTTCCTCGGTGAGCGTGATCGGCAACGCCCTCCGGCTGCGCGTGGTTCAACTGGACTAGTCACTCTCTTCGAGCGGCCAGTCGACCACGTGGACCTCCCAGTCGATCGAGTCCCGGTCCGCGTTCTCGGCGATCACGGCCCGCCCGGCGACCGAGTAACCGCTTTTCATGGTGCTGGCGGGATCACCGGTGAGCAGCGGGTGCCAGGGCGGCAGGTCACGCCCCTCCGCGATGCGCCGGTAGGCGCAGGTGGGCGGCAGCCAATCGAATTCCTCGACGTCCTCGGGGCGCAGCCAGACGCAACCGGGCACGCGGGTCTGGCGATTGAGGTAGTCCGTGCACTGGCAGGTACCGGCGTCCAGCAGGTGGCAGGCCACGTCCGTGTAGTAGACGTCGCCGCCCTCGTCTTCCACCTTCTCGAGACAACACTTGGCACAACCGTCGCAAAGGGATTCCCACTCGGACGGGGTCATCTCGGTCAGGCGCTTCTCGCGCCAGAATGGCAGCTGGTCGCTCATCGGCTAGGGTCGGGTAACGGTGGTGAATCGTGGGGGCGGGCAATCCGGGTCGAGATCGGGGCCGGCAGCCTATCACGCCGGGCCTCGACGCCTGCGGATATGACCGACGGTATGCGATGATTCGTCCATCACGCAACGAGGTAACGCGATGACGGAAACGGCCCAGGCCATGCCGGTGATGCGCATCGGCAGCGAAACGGACATCAACCAGGCACTGCATTCGGCACGCAATGCCCGTGTCCAGCGGCTGGGCGAGGTGCTGGTGCAGCGCGGCGCACTGAGCCGCGAGGCACTGGAAAGCGCCCTGGACTCGTTGCGCCACCACCCGGCCACGCACCTGGGCGACTGGCTGGTCGAGCGCAAGATCATTTCGGCCGAGCAGCTCGAGCAGGCCCTGTGCTCGCAGCTGGGCATCCCGCAGGTAAACCTGGGGGCGTTCGTGCCGCCGCCGGAGGTCGCCGCGCTGATCCCCTACGAGATGGCCCTGCGCCTGAACGTGCTGCCGCTGGCACGGCGGAACTCGGTGCTGGTGGTCGCCTCGGCCCGGCCGACCGACCAGGAGTTGCTCTCCATCCTGCGGTTCTACACCGGGCTGGGCATCGAACCGGTGCTGGCCTCGGCGCACCAGGTCGCCAGCGGGATCAATCGTGCCTACCGGGTGGAATCGGTCGGCGAGGACCGCGAGGCCTTCCTGCGCCACGAAGGCGAAGACGCGGCGCAGAACCGCGAGCCCGAGATCGAGAACGAGGCCACCAGTCCGCCGGTGGTCAAGATGGTCAACACGCTATTGATGCAGGCCATCAGTCGCGGCGCCTCGGACATTCATTTCCTGCCGCGACGCGAGAATGTCCTGGTGCGCTTTCGCCTCGACGGCGCGCTGCAGACGATCCGCTCCATCGACAAGTCCCAGCTGGCGGCCGTGGTCGCGCGCATCAAGATCCTCGGCCGGATGAACATCGCCGAGCACCGCCTGCCCCAGGACGGCCACGCCCGCGTGCACATGGGCAAGAACGAGGTCGACCTGCGCATCTCGGTGATGCCGACGTTCAACGGCGAGAGCGTCGTCATCCGCATCCTGAACAAGAACATGGGCTTAAAACCGCTCGACGCGCTGGGCTTTTCGAAGGGCGACGAGCGCATCATCCGCAACCTGATCGCCCGTGCCCAGGGAATGATCCTGGTGACCGGGCCGACCGGTTCGGGCAAGACCACCACGCTCTACTCGCTGCTCCAGGAGGTGAAGGCCGGCGACCCGCACATCATCACGGTGGAAGATCCGGTCGAATACGACATGGACGGCATCGACCAGGTGCAGGTGCATGCCGGCATCGGCTACACCTTCGGCCGGGCGTTGCGCAACATCCTGCGCCACGACCCGGACGTGATTATGATCGGCGAGATGCGCGATCTCGAGACCGCCGAGAGCGGCGTGAAGGCCGCGCTGACCGGCCACCTGGTGTTCTCCACCCTGCACACCAACGACGCCCCCAGCGCGGTGACCCGCCTGGTCGACATGGGCGTGGCGCCCTACCTCGTCAGCTCGACCGTGATGGCGGTGCTGGCCCAGCGACTGGTGCGCATCCTCTGCTCTCACTGCAAGAAGAAACACCAGCCCGAGCCCCTGGTCTGCGAGACGATGGGCGTGGACAAGGACGAGACCTTCTGGCGATCCACCGGTTGCGATCACTGTGACCAGACCGGCTACGTCGGCCGCACCATGGCCTATGAGCTGATCGTGGTGGACCGCGACATGGCCAACCGCATCGCCCACGGCATCACCACCGAGGAACTCCGCCAGTTCGCCGTCGACAAGGGCATGCGCACGCTGACCCGCCACGGCCTGGAAATGGCGCGGGCGGGCATCACCTCGCTCGAAGAGGCCTACCGCGTTCGCCTCGAGGACCTGGGTGGTCCCGAGAACGGCAACGGCCACTAGAGCGGCGTCATGGACCTGTTGCTGATCGTCCTGGTGGCCATCGCCATGCTCCTGCTCGCGCTGCGTGGCCGACAGAAACGCCGCCGCCCCGCCCCACGCCGCGCGCCGGGCCCGCGTCGGCCG
>NZ_SWAW01000027.1:0-27533 GCF_005096345.1 Guyparkeria sp. SB14A
GAAGAAGCCGATTTTTTAATCAGGAACGACAGGCGCGGATTTCTCCATCGAGGCCCGGAGCACTGAACCGCTCCACGAGGAGGCCGAATAGATTGACGCAACCTGATTATCCACCACCCCACCGGGGCTTGCGATCGGGGAGCAGGCCATAGATGTGTCCGTCAACTCGCCACAGGCGTAGGCGAGAGTCGCTAAATGCGTGATAATCGTCGCAATGGGACGCCACGCGCACATGGACGACAACGTGCCCCGGCCGCCGGACGACACCCGGCGACCGGGGCTTCGTGTCGTCTGGCTGCTGGTGTTGTTGGGGTGGTTGCTGCTGGGCGTGCTCGGCACGCTACTCGTGCAGCGCGAATTCGAGGCCGAGGTGGAGGCGCGCGCCGACCGGTTGCTCGACACGGCGGACTACGCCCTGTCGAGTCGCCAGGCCGAACTGGCCCGCATCGCCCGGATTCTCGCCCTGGACGAACGCGTGCGCGAACTGCTCTCACAGGCACGCGCCATGGTCGAGCTCGAAGGCGGGGCCGGTGGCGGCGAGGGGGCGGCCCGCCTGCGCCGCAAGCTGGCCCGAGCGGTCACGCCCATCGCCTCCGAGCTGATCCACGGCCAGGACCGCGTCATGCAGTTCCATCTCGGTCCCGAGGCGGTCAGCTTCCTGCGGGTGCATGCCCCCGAGCGTTTCGGTGACGAGCTGGCCTCGCTCCGCCCCTTGCTGGCCGAGGTCTACCGTAGCGGCCGCGGAGCGATGGGCTTCGAGGTCGGTCGCGTGTTCTCCGGTTTCCGGGCGGTCGAGCCGGTGTGGGCGCCCAACCCGGGCGGGTCGCCCGGCGGGTCGGATCGCGTGATCGGCACGGTGGAAGTGGGCACCGGCATCAAGCCGGTCGACAATTACCTCGAGGAAAGCCTCGGCGCGCGCGCCACCCTGTTGTTGCCGGCCGAGATCGCCGAGGCGAACATCTGGGCGGAGATGCGCGAGCGCCGGCACATTGCCCCGGTCGGCAGCGGCGAGTTCTACGTCGATGGGCCCAAGGTCGACAACGCCGGATTGGCCGCCGCCCTTCGTCGGCTCGACGGCGAGCCACCGTCTCGTTGGCGGTTTGCCGCCGGCGAGGAGCAGTGGCTGGCCGTCTCGCGTCCCGTACCGATCCTGACCCAGGAAAGCCGTTCGCCGGCCCAACTCGTGGCCGTCGAGCCGGTCACCGACCTTTACGCGGCGATGCAGGCGCGCCTGGCCTCGTTGCTTGCCGCCGTCGCCGTCGCGTTTCTGCTGACGTCACTGGGCCTCTGGCTGCTGTCGCGCTGGCAGCGCACCCGCTGGATGGTGGTGATCGATCGGGCCGAGGCCGAGCGCGACGCGCTGTTCGAGCTCAGCCCCCAGCCGCTGGAACTCACCGACATGCAGGGGCGGTCGTTGCTGGCCAACGACGCTTTTCGCCGGACCTTCGGCCCGGGCGCCTCGTCCGAGGGGAGGGGTTGGAGTGCCCGGGGGCTCGAGGGCCTGCAACTCGAGGCATTCGAACGGGCGATTGCGCGCGGCGAGCGCTGGAACGGCGCCCTTCGGTTGCCGGCGTTGCAGGGTGGTCCGGGCTGGTTCCGTGTACAGGTCGTCCCGATCGCCGACGAATCGGGCCGCCCGGCCCGGCTGTGGTGGTTCTTCCACGACGTGGATCGCGAGCGCCGCGCCGCCGCGGTGGCTCAAGCGGAGCGCGATCGCCTCGATGCCTTTCTCGCCGCGAGTCCAGCGGTTATCTACACCTTCCGCACCGACCGTCCCGATCGGCTCGAGTACGTCAGCGCCAATATTCGCGAGATCCTCGGTTACACCCCGGATGCCCTGATCGACGGGCCGGACTGGTGGGAGCAGACCCTGCACCCCGAGGATCGGGCGCGGGCGCTCGAGGAAGGGGACTTCACCCGCTGGGAGAACGACCGCAAGCGCAGTCGCTATCGCTTGCTGCGGCCAAATGGCTCGGCGTTGTGGGTGACCGATCACGCACGCCTGTTGCGTGATGCCGAAGGGCGTCCGGAGCGTGTCGTCGGCGCGTTGATCGACTCGCGCGAGACCGTCGCGCTCGAGGAGCGGCTGGCGGAAAGCGAACGGCTGTACCGTTCGATCGTCGAGGGGGTCGAGGAAGCGATCTTCCTGGTGGCCGTCGAACCCGACGGCTCGTTCCGTTACCTGACCAACAACCCCGCCCACGAGCGGGCGACCGGCCTGTTGCGCGACCAGCTGGCCGGGGCGTTTCCGGGAGACATCCTCAGCCCCGAGGCCGCGGCCCACGTTACCCGGCAGTATCGAGCTTGCCTGGAGGCAGGGCGGGCGATCCGCTACCACGAAACGCTCGATCTCCCGGCCGGTCGGGGAACCTGGCACACCACGCTGACCCCCATCCGGGACGACGAAGGCCGGTTCGTCCTAATCGCCGGGGTGGCCATGCCGATCGAGGACGAGGAGGTCGGCGACGGCGAGGACTGAACTGGCCACCGGCACGCCGGCGACGACGCGCCTTGGTCACGAACGACTTGCCAAGCCAGAGTGGCATGGCATTCGTGCAGAGGTTCCCTTGCAAACCCCGCCCCCGTCGACCATTATCCGGGCCCTTCCCGATCGAGGTGTCACCCGTGAGCGTCCCCGAGTCGCCATCCGTCCATCGCCAATCGACGAGCCAGCCGGTGGTGCGCGCGCGCGGACTGGTCAAGTGCTTCGGCAAGCTGCGCGCCGTCGATGCGGTCGATTTCGACATCCCGGCCGGACGCTGTTTCGGCTTTCTGGGACCCAACGGGGCCGGCAAGACCACCACCCTCAAGATGCTGATGGGGCTTGCCGATTTCGATGCCGGCGAGCTCTCGGTGCTCGGGCACCAGTTGCCGGCCGAGGCGCGTGCCATTCGTGGTCGGGTGGGGCTGGTGCCCCAGGGCGACAACCTCGACCCGGACTTCACGGTGCGCGAGAACCTGTTCATGTACGCGCGCTTTTTCGGCCTGTCGCGGTCACAGGTGGCCGATCGGGTCGACGCACTGCTCGAGTTCGCCAACCTGACCCACAAGGCCGATGCCCGCGTCGATCAGTTGAGTGGGGGCATGCAGCGCCGCCTGACCATCGCCCGGGCCCTGGTCAATGACCCGGAGGTGGTCATCCTCGACGAGCCCACCTCGGGGCTCGACCCGCAGGTACGCCACGTCATCTGGGGCCGCCTGGCCGAACTGCGCGCCCGGGGCGTGACCCTGGTGCTGACGACCCACTACATGGAAGAGGCCGAGCGGCTCTGCGACGAGCTGGTGGTGATGGATCACGGTCGGATACTCGATCAAGGCACGCCGGGCGAGTTGATCCGGCGGCACGTCGAGCCGGACGTGATCGAACTGCGCGGGACGGTCAGCGACGGCGTGTTCGCGACCCTCACCTCCATGGCGTTGCGCGTCGAGCGCCATGGAACGGCGGTCTATGTCTACACCAGCGCGCCGGCACCGATACTCGACTTCCTCGGCCAGCCAGACGGCCTGACCGTGATCCACCGTCGAGCCGGCCTGGAGGACGTGTTTCTGCATCTGACCGGCCGGGAGCTGCGCGAATGAGGTGCCGATCTTTATGAAGCGTTCGATCTGGCAAATCCCCCGCGCGCGCCTGGCCGCGTTTTCCGTGTTCGCGCGCAACTTCCTCGTCTGGCGCAAGCTGCTTGGGCCGGCGATCGTGCTCAACTTCGGCGAGCCGGTGATCTACCTGCTGGGGTTGGGCATCGGGCTGGGCGCGCTGGTGGGCGATATCGGCGGGTTGCCGTATCTGGTCTTCCTCGCCTCGGGGATCGTGGCCTCCTCGGCGATGATCTCGGTCAGCTTCGAGGGCATGTATTCCGTGTACACGCGGATGGTGCCGCAGAAGACCTTCGACGCGATCATGGCCACGCCGCTCGATATCGACGACATCATCCTGGGCGAGACGATCTGGGCGGCCTTCAAGGGCCTGTTGAGCGCCGTGGCGATCCTGATCGTCGCCACCCTGCTGGGGGCGGTGCCCGGCGGCTGGATGGCGCTGTGGGCGCTGCCGGTGGTGTTCCTGCTGGGGCTGGCGTTCGCCGGACCGGCGATCATCATGACCGCTATCGCCGACAACTACGATTTCTTCAATTACTACTTCGTGCTGGTAGTCACCCCGATGTTCATGCTCTCGGGGGTGTTCTTCCCCATCGAGACCCTGCCCGAGTGGATGCAGACCGCCGTGCTGGTGCTGCCGCTGACCCACGCGATCGAGGTGATCCGTCCGCTGATCGTCGGCGAGCCGGTCGAGCACCTGCTCGCCCACCTGGCCGTGCTCGCCGGCTTCGCCGTCGCCGCCTACTACCTGGCCGTGGCCCTGGTGCGTCGGCGGTTGTGGGCTTGATAAAAGCTGGAAGCTGACAGCTCGAAGCCGGAAGAGGGCGCGTAGGAGCGGCTTTAGCCGCGATGGCTCAAAGGGGCAACGATCAGACTCGCAGCCGAGTCTTGACGCGCTCAAAGGCGGAATCGACGGTTTCGTCCAGCCCCAGCCCCAGCCCCAGCCCCAGCCCCAGCCCTCAGTTCTCCCAACGCCGCCCCGTGTCCAGCCGGATTACCGCCTGGTTGATCAGCGGGCAGGCCATCAGGTAGTCGATGGTCTCGGCCACCACCCCCGGGCCCGGTTCGAAGGGGAGCAGGCGCCGGGCGAGACGCTGGCGGCGGTAGTCGGTGTCGTCTTCCGGATGGAACATCAACAGGCCCGGGGCGATGGCATTGACTCGCGTGTGCGGGGCGTAGCGCAGTGCGAGCGAGCGGACCGAGCTCTGGATGGCCGCCTTGGAGGCGATGTAGTGGATGTGGTCGGGCTCGCCCTCGTCGATGTGCGCGTCGGTCATGAACACCACCTGCCGGTCGGCGTGGCCGTCGTCGCGCTTCCGGGCGGGCAGGGCGCGCTGCAGGTGCTCGGTGAGTTCGATCGGGCTGGTCACGTGCACGGTGTACATCGCCGTGGCCAGTTCCGGTTGGGCGGCCACGTCCTCGTCGCGGTGCCAGATCGAGGCGTTGTGCACGATCAGGTCGAGCCGGTCCGTTTTCTCTGCCACCTGCCCGGCGAACGCGGCCAGCCGGTCGCGCTCGAGGAGATCGAGCTCCAGGGCGATCAGGCCCTGGTCGATGAGCGCGCGCAAGGCGTCGGTCTCGTGGCGGTAGCTGCCGATGACCCGGTGGCCGGCGGCGAGCAGGTGCTCGGCGAGGTGGGCGCCTACCCGGCGGGTCACCCCGGTGATCAGGACGGTCTGGGGGCGGGAGGTCACGGCATCAGCCTCGGGAGACGAGTTGCAGGAATTCGTTGCGGGTGGCCGCGCTCTCGCGGAACTGGCCGGTCATGCGTGAGGTGATCGTCTCGGACTCGACCTTCTCGACCCCGCGCATCGCCATGCACATGTGCGCGGCCCGCATCTGGACGGCGACGCCGGCGGCCCCGGTGGCCTGCTCGACGGCCTCGGCGATCTGCTGGGTCATGTTTTCCTGGATCTGCAGGCGGCGGGCAAACAGATCGACGATACGGGCGAGTTTCGACAGCCCCAGCACGCGGCCCTGCGGGATGTAGCCGATGTCGACGTGGCCGATGATGGGCAGCATGTGGTGCTCGCAGAGGCTGTGGAACTCGATGTTGCGCACCACCACCATCTCGTCGTTGTCCGACGCGAACAGGGCGTTGCCGATGGCGGACTCGACGCGTTGATCGAGCCCCTGCGTCAGGTAGAGGAGGGCCTTGGCGACGCGCGTGGGCGTGTCGGCCAGCCCCTCGCGCGCGGTGTCCTCGCCCAACTCGGCCAGGATGGTCTTGACCGCGCCGGCGATGGTTTCGACGCGCTTTTCGTCCGCGCCGACCGGTTCGGGAAAGTCGTCCTCGTGCAAGGCTGCCATGTCGATGGTTTCTCTCAGTAAAGGCTCAAAACGTCGGCAGGAACTTTAGCAGGTGCCCGCGGGCATGTCTGACTGCCGCGGTTGGTTGGGGCCGCGCTTGCCGCTAAACTGTCGCGTTCTTTCCCGGCACCGTCCGCGGTGCCCGTGTCTTGTTTTCAGCGCTAAGGGGTTATCCCGTCCGTGAAGGCCGTAATCGAACAACGTCTCCAGGCCATCTGCCAGCAACTGGTCGCCGAGGGTGACCTGCCCGCCGAGGTGTCGGTCAACCCGGTGTTGACCGTGCCGAAGGACCCGGCCCACGGGGATTTTGCCAGCAACCTCGCCATGCAGCTGGCCAAGCCGATGAAGCAGTCGCCGCGGGCAATCGCCGAGCGCATCGTCGCGGGCTTCGCCGACGAGCCGGGCGTCGAGCGTGTCGAGATCGCCGGCCCGGGCTTCATGAACTTCTTCGTCGAGGCCGGTGCCGCGTTCGCCCTGATCGATCGCATCCTCGAGGAAGGCGAGCGCTTCGGTCGCTCGGATGCCGCGGCCGGGCAGCGGGTGCAGGTGGAGTTCGTGTCGGCCAACCCGACCGGGCCGCTGCACGTCGGTCACGGCCGGGGGGCGGCCTATGGCTCGGTAGTGGCCAACCTGCTCGAGGCGGTCGGCGCGGACGTCGAGCGCGAGTACTACGTCAACGACGCCGGTCGGCAGATGCACATCCTGGCGGTCAGCGTCTGGCTGCGCTACCTCGAGGCCCAGGGCGAGGCCATCCAGTTCCCCTCGAACGGCTACCGCTCGGAGGGTTACATCCTCGACATCGCCCGGGCGCTGGCCGACGAGCACGGTAACCGTCTGGTGGTGGAGTCGGCCAAGGTGTTCGCCGATCTGCCGGAGGATGCCCCGGTCGGCGACAAGGAGCGCCACATCGATGCGCTGATCCGGCGCATGCGCGAGCTGCTGGGCGAGACCGACTACCAGATCGTCTTCCGCGCGGCGCTCGATGCCATCCTCTCCGACATCCGGGCGGACCTGGCCGAGTTCGGCGTCACCTACGACAACTGGTACTCCGAGCAGAGCCTCGCCGATCGCGGGCTGGTCGAGCGCGCGATCGAGCGGCTCGAGGCCGAGGGGCATCTCTACGAGCGTGACGGTGCGCTGTGGTTCCGTTCGACCGATTTCGGCGACGACAAGGACCGCGTGGTCCGGCGCGACAACGGCCAGACCACCTATTTCGCCTCGGACATCGCCTACCACCTCGACAAGTTCGATCGCGGCTTCGACCAGGTGATCGACATCTGGGGGGCCGATCACCACGGTTACGTCCCGCGGGTACGCGCCGCGCTGACCGCGCTGGGCAAGCCGGCCGATCGGCTGGTGGTCTCGTTGGTGCAGTTCGCGATCCTCTATCGCGGCGGCGAGCGGGTGCCGATGTCGACGCGCTCGGGCAGTTTCGTCACCCTGCGCGAGCTGCGCGAGGAGGTGGGCAACGACGCGGCGCGCTTCTTCTACGTGATGCGCGCGGCCAACCAGCACCTCGATTTCGACCTGGATCTCGCCAAGAGCCAGAGCAACGAGAACCCGCTCTACTACATCCAGTACGCCCACGCGCGGGTGGCCTCGGTGCTGCGCCAGCTGCCGCTGCGCGGCTTTGCCCACGAGCCGTCGGCCGGCCGCGAGGCCTATGTGCGACTGACCGAGTCGCACGAGCAGGCCCTGTTCAAGCGCCTGTCGCAGTACCCGGCGCTGGTCGAGCGGGCGGCCCGATCGCACGAGCCGCACCAGCTGGTCCATTACCTGCGCGACCTGGCCCAGGATTTTCACAGCTACTACAACGCGCACGCCTTCCTGCTGGGTGACGACGCGCCGTTGCGCAACGCCCGCCTGAACCTCGTGCTGGCCACCCGTCAGGTGCTGGCCAATGGCCTGGGGCTGCTGGGCGTCAACGCACCGGACGAGATGTAATCGCTGCCATGGCCAGCAAGGCACGCAAGAAGGTCAATCGACCCCGCTCATCGGGTGGCAACCGCGGCGCGAAGTGGGCACTGCTGATCGCGCTGGTGCTGCTGGTGGGCCTGGTGGTGTTGCTCGCCCGGCTCACGGCCGAGAAGAACAGCCAGCCCACCGCGCAACCTGGCGGGCAGACCGACACCCGCAGCGTGGAAAAGCCGCCGGAGAAACAGCCGGTTTCGCCCGAGTTCCAGTTCTATACCCTCCTGCCCGAAGAGGGCAATCAACCGCCGCGGCCCAGCGAGCCGACCGACTCCCCGTCGGACGACGCCCCGGCCGACGACGAGAAGGCCGAGCTGGCACCGGATGCACGTTACCTGGTGCAGGCCGGCTCGTTCAGCAAGGCGCGTGACGCCGAGGCGCGCAAGGCCGAACTCGCCCTGCTCGGGGTGGAGAGCCGCATCGTGCCCGTCGACGTGTCCGGGGCGCGCTACCACCGCGTGGTCCTCGGCCCCCTGCCGGGCAAGGAAATCAACGCCCTGCGCCGCCAGCTCGAAGAGGCGGGGATCGAGACCACCGCGCCGCGTCGTAGCGACGGATAACTGCGCGATTTGGACATTGCCCAAGCGCTAGACTCGGAATACAGTGAGCCATATAAAGGATCCTCTGCACGGATGCCATGCCGCTCAACGCGTCGTGGGCACGGCACGGGGTCCTTGACGGGCCTGCCGTAACACCTGGGCGTGTCGGCAGCCAAGGCTCGGCCAGCGATTGGCCTGTTGCGGGGATGGCGCATGGTGGGCTGCGATACCGCGGAGCGGATTGGGGCGGATGGCCGCGAGCAGGGGCGCGGCGGCGTCTTGCCGCGTGTGGCGCTTGCCGCCCTCCTGTTGCTGTGCGCCCCGCTCGCGCAGGCCGAGGTCGATCTCCTCTCCGGGGCCCAGTGGGCCACCAGCCACGAACGCCTCTCGCCTGCCGAGGCCCTGGCGCTCGACTACCGTGTCGTCGAATCGCCCGCACTCAATCTGGGGCCCCGCCAAGGCTGGCTCTGGCTGCGCCTGCGGCTCGACGGACCGGCCCTGGACGACTCGGCCGAGGGCGAGATGCGGTGGCTTTCGGTGCGCTGGCCCTACTTCCGCGATGTGCGCGTGTTCCTGCGTGATCCCACGGCCCTGCCCGGGACGGCGGCGAGCGAGTGGCGGGAAGTGCGCGAGGCGGCCGAGATCGGTGGGCTGCTCGACATGCCGGGCCACCCCGGGCGGCTGCTGCCGCGATTCAGTGGTGAGCGCGAGCTCCTGATCCGCCTGCGGGCCGACGGCCCGGCCGCGCTGCGCCTGACCCTCGGGTCGCTGGAGGAGGAACGGGCCAACACGCTGGTGCGCTACACCCTGTTCGGTGTCTATCTCGGTGCCATGCTGGGCATGGCCGCCTACAGCCTGTTTCTCATGCTGGCGGTGCGCGAGCGCACCTACCTCGGCTACGCCGCGTTTCTGTCGGCGACCGTGCTCTATATTGCCCTGCGCTACAACATCCTGACCCCCTGGTTGCCCGAGGCGGCCCTGGCGGTGCCGCCAGCCGCGCGTGCCCAGTTGGCCGTCGCCCTGATGGCGTTGTCGGGCATCTGGTTCGTGCGTCGTTTCCTGCGCACCCAGCGAGACGATCGACGCGTCGACCGCGCCCTGGTCGGCGTCATGGGGGTGGCGCTGCTGTCGATGCCGGCCTCGATCTGGCTGGCGGGCGTGCTCTCGTTCGCCATCGTGGCGACCTACGCGGTCGCCACCGTGGTGGTGATCGTCTGGGCGGCGCTGCGCGCGATGCGCCGCGGTTTCGGCCCGGCCGGTTACCTGCTGCTGGGCTGGTCGGTATTCGCGTTGGCGGTCTTGCTGTACCTGGCCATGCTGTTGGGCTGGTTGCCCTACGCCGGCTGGCTGATGGTCGCCCTGCCGGTCGGCTCGCTGGCCGAGGCGCTATTGTTGGCCTTTGCGCTGGGCAACCGCATCCGTCACAAGCAGCGCGAGGAGACCACGCTGGCGCGCGAGCGTGATCGCTATCGGTTCCTGAGCGAGCAGGACGGGTTGACCGGGCTCTACAACCGGCGGGCGCTCGATCGGCGCCTGGATCTTGCGATCGCGGCGAGCCTGCGTACCGGCGCACCGCTGAGCCTGATCGTGCTCGATACCGACCGTTTCAAGGACTACAACGACCGCTACGGCCATCTGGCCGGCGACGATGCGTTACGGTGCCTTGCGCGGGTGATGCAGGCGAACGTGCGCGAGGGCGATCTGTGTTTCCGTTACGGCGGCGAGGAGTTCGTCATCCTGCTGCCGGGGCAGGCGCTGGCCCAGGCGACCGTGATCGCCGAGCGCATCCGCGAGGCCTATCGAGGCAATTCGGCCTCCGAGCTGGGGCCGGGCGGCACCGTGAGCCTCGGGGTGGCCCAGATGCGTGAGGGCGATACCGCCAACACGCTGCTCGCTCGCGCCGATGCCGCGCTCTACCACGCCAAGGAGGGCGGGCGCGACCGCGTCGAGCTGGCCCACTGAGGCCCCTGCCGGAATCCCGCCCGGGGTGGTAAACTCGCGGGTTTGCGCGCGGTGGCAGGATTGTTCGTTCCACGTCCGGCCGCGCGGCACCGGTTCACTGCTCTGCGAGGCATAAAGTAATGTCGATGGAAGATCGCGATGGCCTGATCTGGCTGGACGGCGAGATGGTCGAATGGCGCGAGGCCAAGACCCACGTGCTCACCCACACCCTGCATTACGGCATGGGCGTGTTCGAGGGCGTTCGGGCCTACAAGACCGACCAGGGCACCGCGATCTTCCGCCTCGAGGATCACACCCGCCGGCTGCACAACTCGGCCAAGATCCTCGGCATGAAGCTGCCCTACACCGAGAGCCACCTCAACGAGGTGCAGCGCCAGGTCGTGCGCGAGAACCATCTCGAGAGCGCCTACATCCGTCCGATGGCCTTCTACGGCTCCGAGGGGATGGGCCTGCGCGCCGATAACCTCAAGGTACATGTCATGGTCGCGGCCTGGCACTGGGGCGCCTACCTCGGCGCGGAGAACATCGAGAAGGGCATCCGCATCCGCACCTCGAGCTACTCGCGCCACCACGTCAACGTCACCATGTGCAAGGCCAAGGCCAACGGCGCCTACATGAACTCCATGCTCGCGTTGCGCGAGGCCACCGCCGCCGGTTACGACGAGGCGATGCTGCTTGACACCCAGGGCTTCGTCGCCGAAGGCTCGGGCGAGAACATCTTCATCGTTCGTGACGGCGTGCTCTACACCCCGGACCTCACCGCGGCGCTCGACGGCATCACCCGCCGGACCATCATCGCGCTGGCGAACCAGTTCGGCATCCCGGTGGTGGAAAAGCGCATCACCCGCGACGAGGTCTACATCGCCGACGAGGCCTTCTTCACCGGCACGGCCGCCGAGGTCACGCCGATCCGCGAGGTCGACGACCGGCCGATCGGCAGCGGCGTGCGCGGTCCGATCACCGAGCGCCTGCAGAGCACCTATTTCGACCTGGTCGAGGGACGCTATCCCCCGCTGGCGGACAACTGGATCGACTACGTGGAGGCACGCGCATGAACCCGGATACCGCATCCCATCCGCAGGACTTCAAGACTCCGAACGCCGACCGGGTGATCGAGGTGACCCAGGCCGACCTGCCGGTCTACTGCCCGCGCGAGGAAGAGGCCGTCTGGAACTCGCACCCGCGGGTCTACATCCATCTCGAGCACCAGGGCGACGAGGCCCGCTGCATCTACTGCAGCGCGGTCTACAAGCTGATCGACTGATCCCTTCCGGCGTCGTGCGAGCTATGCCGCGCCCGTCACCCGGTCGCCGATGATGTCGGCGACCTGCCGGGTATCGTCCACCGGGTCGTAATCCCAGCGTGCGAGTCGGCCGTCGAAGGGGCGCGTCACCCCCTCCTCGCGCAGCTCGCGGTGGAAGCGCGCCAGGCGCTTCGAGTAACGGCCGAAGTCGATCACGTACAGCGGTTTGCCGGTCGAGGCGGCCTCGGACACCATCGAGGCGGAATCGCCGCTGACCACCAGATAGTCGGCCAGGGCGAGAATGCCGAAATACGGGTTGGGTCCCTCGCCACGCCACAGCTGATGCGGCACGCCCGCGATGGTCTCTGCCAATACCTGCGTGTTCTCCTCCCCGGTGCGTCGCGACGGCGTGACGATAATCGATCCGCCACTGTCGCGGGCGGCCTGTGCCAGCTGCTCGCCGATGCGTCGGGTCTTCTCCGGCGTCAGGGTCATGGTGCGGTTCGAGCCGCCGAGCAGTACGCCGATCCACGGACGCGGCAGCGCCTCGAACCCGGCGCGGAACCGCTCGGCGGCCTGATCGAGCTTGGCTCGAGTGACATGGTGGATCGCCCCGCGCGTCGGCAGGACGTTCGGCCCGGTCAGTCCGTCGTGGCGCGGCGGCACCACCAGATCGAAGTAGCGTGGCGGGATCAGCGGGTCCTGAACGTGCACCGTAAAGCAGCGACCGCCACTGGCGCGGCGAATGGCGATCGAGGCGGCCGCGCTGCGCCGCCCGCAGGTAATCAGCACGCGCGGCCAGGGCGGGGCGAGTCGGTCCGAGTCGGGCGAGAGCTTGCCCAGCGGATTGGGCACCCAGTGCATCGGCAGCCAGCGCCACGGTCGCGGCATGCCGATGGTCTTCTGCACCACCGGCCAGCCGGTGCGCTCGGCGACGGCCTCGGCCAGGCCGCGGGCCTGATTGGCCATGCCCGCCTCGCCAGTGGTCACGGCCCAGATCTCGTCGACGGTGTTGGGATGTGTCGGCATGCGGGCATGATAGCCTCCGAAGCGCATTCTTTTGCGCCGGAGCTGATCCGGTGAGAACGATCGAGGACACCGCCCGGTGACGACAGCGAACCAGTCAGTCGACCAATCCGCATCGCGACGCCTGACCGTGGTGCAGATGCTGCCCGCCCTCGACGGCGGCGGGGTGGAGCGCGGCACGCTCGAGATTGCCGCGGCACTGGTGCGCGCCGGTCACCGGGCGATCGTGATCTCCGAGGGCGGTCGGCTGGTCGAGGAGCTCGAGGCACTGGGTGGCGAGCATGTGACCATGCCGGTGGGGCGCAAGTCGCTGTCCACCCTGCGCTATATCCCCGCGGTGCGTCGCCTGCTGCGCGACGAGCAGGTCGACATCCTGCACCTGCGTTCGCGTCTGCCCGCCTGGATCGGCTGGCTTGCCTGGAAGGGAATGCCGCGAACGTCCCGCCCGCATCTGGTCACCACCGTCCACGGCGCCTATTCGCCCGGGTGGTACAGCGCGGTGATGACCAAGGGCGAGCGCGTGATCGCCGTCTCCGACAGCATCGTCGACTACATCCGCAGCAACTACCCGAAGGTCGATCCGGCGCGCATCGTGCGCATCTACCGAGGCGTCGACCCGGCCGACTACCATCCCGCCTTTCGACCGGATGCCGCCTGGCGCGAGCGCTTCTTCGAAGAACACCCGCAGCTGGCGGATCGATGGATCCTCACGCTGCCGGGGCGCATCACCCAGATCAAGGGACAGCTGGATCTGGTCGAGATCGTCGCCGGCCTCAAGGCGCGCGGCGTCCCCGTTCATGCCCTGCTGGTCGGCGGCGTGCATCCGCGTCGACAGGACTACTGGCAGCGTGTCCAGGGCGCCATCGAGGAGCAGGGGCTGGGGGATGACATCACCTGGCTCGGCCCGCGCCGCGATCTGCGCGAGGTCATGGCGATCAGTGATGTGGTGCTCTCCCTGACCACCAAGCCCGAATCGTTCGGTCGCACCGTCACCGAGGCGCTGGCCCTGGGGCGACCGGTGCTCGGCTATGACCACGGTGGCGTCGGCGAGCAGCTGGCTCGCGTCTACCCCGAGGGGCGTATTCCTTGCCGTGACCACCGGCGAGCCGTCGAGACACTGGATCGGTGGTATCGGCAGGGTGCGCCGAGCGCACCGGATCGAGTGCCGTTCACACTTGACGCCATGCAACGTGAGACCATTGCCCTCTACGAACGGTTGGCCGCCCCAGGGGCGGGTGTGGCGACGAGGCGGTAAGGTGATGGGTGCGTTGAACGGGCCGCAGGGCATTACGATTGGATTGGGCGTGCTGAGTTGGAAGGCGCCTCGCACACTGTCTCAGACCCTGGCGACATATGCCGACGGCGATCTGTTTTCGCTATTTGATGACGCTCGCATCCTGTTCCAGGAAATAAGCGACCAGGATCGTGACGTGGCCGAGGTGTTCGGGTTGTCCGCGAGTGGCACGACGAACAACATCGGCATTTTCGGGGGCGTCAAGGCGCTCCTCGAGGAAATCGATTGCGATTACGTCCTGCTTCTGGAAAACGACTGCCCGTTGATCGAATCCCATGCCGAGGCCGTTCGGCAACTCTCAGCGGCATTGCACGATGCCGAGGGGTTCGGCATCCCGGTGTTCCGTTTTCGTAGTCTGGCTGCGCCGGGTCAGGACTTTGCCACGCTGGGAAAATTTCGCCGTTACTTCGATGATAGGCTCCCTTCCGTTTCGGCGCGTGCGGCGTGGCTTGCAAGGATTCGTCGCTGGGTGCGGCCACGCAAGGCCCAGCGGTTGCAGGGTATCGCGGCCTACGCCATGCCTGATCCGGAGCGGGCGTTTCCGAACGTCTTTTGCCGCACCGAGCGCGGCAATCTCGTCACCGCGTCCCCGTATCTCAACTGGACCAATCAATCGATTCTGGTAAGGCGAGATTGGATGTTGAACGTGATCCTGCCCTATGTGGCGGCACATCCATCCTCGCGGCTGGTGAACGGGTTCAGTGACATCGAAAAAGAGTTGAACCGGCCTTGGTGGCGGAAGCAGCGCTTCCCGATCGGCCTGGCCCCCGGCCTGTTTACCCATGAACGAGTGGACCGCTAGCCGCCAACAAAACAAGAGTGAAACCGATGAAAAACGTGATCTGCATGAAATGGGGTGATGCCTACAGCGCCCAGGACGTGAACACCCTCTACAGCATGGTGGCCCGCAACATCACTCCGCCATTCCGGTTTGCCTGCTTCACCGATGATGCCTCGGGCATTCGCGACGAGGTGGAAACCCACCCGCTGCCCGAGGTGAACGTGCCGCCCCATCGACTGCATGAGGCCTGGCGGAAACTCGGCACCTTCACGCCGGACCTGGGCGGAATGGAAGGCGATGCGCTGTTCCTGGATCTCGATATCGTCATCCGGGACTCGCTCGATCCGTTTTTCGACTACCCCGGTGATTTCTGCATCATCCATAACTGGACGCACCCGGACCGGGTGGTGGGGAATTCCTCGGTTTACCGGTTCAAGATCGGCGACCTTTCCTGGGTGCTGGACCGCTACAACGCCGATCCCGAGAAGGTCATGGCCGAGCGCCGCAACGAGCAGATCTACTTGACCGAGACGCTGCACGAGTCGGGCTACGACATGGTGTATTGGCCGGCGGAATGGTGCGTGAGCTTCAAGAAGCACTGCATGCCTCATCGCCTGCTCGCGCCATTCATCGCACCGAGAGAGCCCAAGGATGCCAAGATCGTGGTCTTCCACGGCCACCCCAAGCCGGACGAGGCGATTCGGGGCGAATGGAAAGGCAAGTGGAAGTGGATGCGGCCCACCCCGTGGGTGGCCCGTCACTGGCACTGATTGTCGCGGGTCAGTAGAGCGGCGGATAGCCCTCGGGCAACGTCTTGAACCGGCGGTGCCCCCAGAGATACATGGCGGGGTGACGACGGATTTCCGCCTCCAGGCGTTCGACTAGGCGTTGTGTGTCGGCGACGTCGTCACCGCTGGGTAGTCCCGAGATCGGCGACTCGATCGCCAGTTCGTAGCGGTTGCCGAAACGGCGGACGTGGTAGGGCAGGATCACGGCCCGGCCCATGCGGGCGAGTATCGGCATGGCGGTGTTGGTGGCCGCCGGCAGGCCGAAGAAGGGGATGAAGGCGCTGGTCTTGCCGTGGTAGTTCTGGTCCGGCGCGGTCCACAGCACCTCCCCGGCGCGCAGGGCCCGGACCATGGCGCGGGTGTCCTCGCGGTGGATCAGTCCGGCCAGGTGCTTTTCCCGCCCCAGGTTGATCAGGCTGTCGATCGCGCGGTTGTTGTTGGGCCGGTAGACGGCGTGGACGGGGGCGTGTCGCGAGACGAAGTACACGCCCAGCTCCATGTCGGTCACGTGCGCGGCGTTGAGGATCACGCCCTGCCCGGCCGCGCGAGCCGCCTCGAGGTGTTCGAGGCCGATAACCCGGTAGTCGGGCACGCGGTCGAGGTTGCCGAACCAGCCCCAGAATCCCTCGCAGATCCCCGCCCCGAGCCGAGCGAAGTGTTCATCGATCAGATCGTCCCGTGCGCCCGCGGTCCAGTCGGGGAAGGCGACCGTGAGATTCGCCTGCATGATCCGCCGGCGCTTTTTCAGCGCGCGTGCCATCAGCCAGCCCAGCCCGCGGCCGAGGGCAAGCCGGGCACGCTGCGGCAAGGCGGCGATCAGCCGGGGAATCAGGGACAACAGCAAGCGCGTCGCGCGAATCCGTGGTGGGAGAGGGGCACTCATGGGGCCGCATTCTAAGCGATAATGGCCCCATGCACTTGAAGCGCGTCGCCTGCCCGATCGTCTCACCGCTTTGCGTCCCCTTGCATGATCGTCCCCGTGGGCGGGGTGAGGGGGCATGAGGCGCTGGCACTACCCGTTGCTGCTCGGGCTACTCAGTCCGTGGCTGGTGTGGGACGCCTGGCGGCGTCATCGCCGGGCTCGTCCCGGTCACGGCCGCTTGTTCGAGCAGTTCGGGCGCCTGCGGGACGGTCTGCCCCGGGATGCCCTGTGGCTGCACGCGGTGTCACTGGGCGAGGTGCGCGCCGCGGCCATGCTGATCCGGGCGGTGCGCGCGCGTTGGCCGGATCTCCCGGTCGTGATCAGCACCACCACCGAGACCGGCGCCGAGGCCGCACGCGCCCTCGACCTGCCCCATTTCTACGCGCCCTTCGATTTCGCATTCGCTCAGCGACGCGTGTTGGCGCGCCTGCGCCCCCGCCTGCTGGTCGTGATGGAAACCGAGCTCTGGCCGAATCTGGTGCGCGAGGCGGGACACGCCCACGTGCCGTTGGTCATCGCCAATGCCCGCCTGTCCGATCGCTCCTATCGACGCTACGCCCGCTGGGGGGGGAGCGCTGCTGCGCGACGTGCTGGGCGGCGTCGAGTTGATCTGCGCGCAATCTCCTGCCGATCGGGAGCGCTTCCTGGCCCTGGGCGCCGGGCGGGTCGAGGATTGCGGCAATCTCAAGTTCGACCTGCCGGTGGCCGCTGCCATTCCTGCCGTTCCCTCGGGACGCGAGCACACCTGGCTGGCGGCGAGCACCCATCCGAACGAGGAAGCGCAGGTGCTTGCGGCCCACCAGGCGGTGCGGCAGCGGTATCCCGATGCCCGCTTGATCCTGGTGCCGCGCCATCCCGAGCGGGCGGGCGAGGTAACGCGGTTGGTCGAGGGACAGGGCTTTTCGGTGGAAACCTGGTCGCCCGGCCGGCCGCCGCGGGAGGAATGCACGGTGGAGATCGTCGATCGCGCGGGTCTGCTGGCGGGGTTGTTTGCCGAGGTGCCGGTGGTCTTCATGGGCGGGTCGTTGGTGCCGATCGGCGGACACAACCCGATCGAGCCGGCGGCCGTGGGCCGCGCGGTGTTGCATGGGCCGGCGGTGGAAAACTTCCGCCAGGTCTTCGCCGCGCTCGACGAACGGGACGCCAGCCGGCAGGTGGCCGACAGCGAGGCGCTGGGCCGTGCCGTGATCGAGTGTTTCGATCGCCCCGAATCCTGGGCGGCGGTTGGTGCGCGGGCGCGTGACGTGATCGCCGAGCACCGCGGCGCGGCTCAACGCCTGGTCGATCGGCTCGCGCGCTGGCTGGATTGATCTGCCGGCCTCGCCGCTGGCAGCCGGTCGGACGAGATCAGTTCTCGCCGTTCACCGTCTGGCGGGCGCGCTCGAGCACGCGCTGCATCATCTCGGTGTCCGCGGTGCTTGCGCCGGCCTCGTCATCGCCCTGTCCCATCAGCGGGGCGATCAGGGCGTTGGTTTCCTGGTCGGTGAGCTGGCGGTTGATGGCTTCCAGGTCGGCGACGGTCAACTGGCCGGTGTCGGCCTTCAGCTGCAGCAGGTTGGTGAGGTAGTTGTAGCGGGCGTCCAGGTAGTCGGCCATGGCCTGGAAGACGCGCAACTCGGCGTTGAGCACGTCGACGATGGTGCGCGTGCCGACGCCGTAGCCGGCCTCGGTGGCGACCAGGCTGGTGCGTGCCGACTCGACCGCTTGCCGAAAGGCGGTGATTTCGCTGATCGAGTTCTGCACGCCGCGGTAGCTTTCGGAGGTTTGCTGGCGCACCTGGCGGCGCTGGCTGTCCAGGTCGAACTTGCTGCGCTGGTAGTCGAAGGCCGCCTGGCGCGACTGGGCGTTGATGCGGCCACCGGTGTAGATGGGCAGGTTCAGCTGGATGCCGACCTCGCCGTTGAGCGTCTCGCTGCGTCCGGTGAACTGGCTGGGGCGATCGTCGTAGCCGTAGCTGCCCTCGAGGCTCACTGTCGGTGCGCGCTGAGATCGGGCCACGTCGACGTTTTGCTGCGCGATCCGGGTGCCGACGACGGCGCTGCGCAGGTCAAGGTTCTGTTCCGCGGCAAGATCCATCCACTCCTCGGGGGAGGCCGGTTGTGGCGCGGCGACCTCGAGGTTGGTGCGGATGTCGTCGAGATCGGCCTCGGTTCGGCCGATGATGGTCGCCAGCGCGGCCTCGGCGTTGTTGAGCGCGTTGCGTGCCGAGATGATCTGGGCGGTCGCCTGGTCGTACTCCGACTGGGCGTCGGCCACGTCGGTCACGGCGACCAGGCCGACTTCGTATTGGCGCTGGGCGCGCTCGAGCTGCCGCTTGAGGGCGGTTCGGTTGGCCTTTGCCAGTTCCAGCTGCGCGTCGGCGTTGAGTACCTGGAAGTAGGCTTGTCCCGTTCGCAGGATCAGGTCCTGGCGGGCCTGCTCGTAGTCGATGTCTGCCTGGCGCACTTGTAACTGGGCGATGTCGAGCTGCAGGTTTTCCGTCCGGTTGTAGATCGTCTGTGAGAGGGACAGGGTGAGGTTGCGGCCCGTGCCGTCGATCACATCAGAGGAGCCCGGGAAAATGCCGCTGAGTATCCGGGTACGGGTGTAGTTGACACCAGCGTTGCCGCTCACCTGCGGCAGCAGGTCCGCGCGCTCGATCGGTACGTTTTGCTCGACCGACAGCCGCTGTTGTTGCGCCGAGCGCAATTGCGGGTCGTTCTGCTCGGCCAATGCGTAAATGTCCAGCAGGTCGGCGGCTACCGACGCGCCGCTTGCCAGCGCGAGGCCAAGCCCGATGGCGGCCGAGAGGGTCGCGCGACGGAATGGGCGAGTCAGGTCTCGGGCGACACCCGGGCCGGAGGCGGTTCGGAGGCGAGGGACTGGCATGGTCGAGGATCCTCGGACGAGTTGGATACTAATTGGCTAGCCTGCTAACTATTGGCACGATACCCGAGCCCCGGGACGAACACCAGTGTCGAAACCGGGGGAGTCGGACCGCGGCGCCGGCCAGCTGGCCACCAGCTGGGCAGTCGCGTCCGGGTTCGACTCGCCGAGCTTAACGCACAACGGCCCCGGTCGAGATACCGGGGCCGTTGCGTCATGTCATGCCGCGCCCGAAGGGCAGCGGCCGGCGTCTCAGAGAGAGAAGGCCGGTTTGGGCTCGGCGCCAACCAGGTAAGCCGTGCGGGTCTCGAACAGCGAATCGGTGCGGAACTGGCTCTCGGCGGTGCGCGTGACCATCGAGGCGGTCTGGATCGGCCCGGTGCCGGTAATGGCCAGCAATCGTCCGCCGACGTTCAGTTGCCGCAAGCTGGCCTCCGGCATGGTGACTCGCGCCCCGGTGAAGACGATCACGTCGAAGCGTTCGTCGCTGGCCCAACCGTCATGGGCATCGCCGGTCTCCAGCACCACGCGTTCGAAGCCCAGTTCGGCAAGGCGATGCCTGGCACGTTCGGTGAACTCGGGGACGATGTCCACCGAGCGCACGCTGTTGCCCAATGATGCGAGACAGGCGGTGAAAAAGCCCGTGCCGGTACCGATCTCGAGGACGCGCTCGTTCGGCTGGACCTGCAGGTATTGCAGGATACGTCCCTCGACCACCGGCGGCAGCATGGTCTGGCCATGGCCGATCGGCACGGCCACGTCGGCAAAGGCGTGCACCCGCTCGGCATCCGGGACGAAGCGCTCGCGCGGGACGTTGAAGAACACCTCCAGAACGCGCTTGTCGAGCACGTCCCAGGGGCGGATCTGTTGCTCGACCATGTTGAAGCGGGCCAGTTCGATGTCGGTGGGCATGAATTCGGCTCTGGTTTTCGGGGAAATTGAGTGCGCGGTAATTTACGGGTTTTCCACTGCCCCGGCAACTTCCCGCGGTTGATGGGGCCGCCGAGGCATTCTGCTAAGTGACTGAAAGCCGGCCGGGAACTTGTTATTTGCTGGCCGCTGGGGTAGCGTCCCGACCATAGCGGTGGCTGCCCGGGCGAGAGTTCGGTGGCTGCCCATCCACAGACTAGGGGTGCCGCCCGACCGAGAATGGTCGGTCAGGCGGCTGAGACACACCCTTGGAACCTGATCCGGCTTGCATCGGCGTAGGGAAGTCTGTCTGGCACAACCGAGAAACCCTCCGTGTCCAGTCGGCGCTCGTCGTGCATGCCCCAACGTGCAACACAGGTGGCATACCCATGAGCGCAATCCCCAGCGATTTCCTGCAGAAGACGGCCAAACTCTCCGAGACGGTCATCGCCCCGTTCCCGGCCAGCCACAAGCGCTACTCGGTCGGCTCGCGACCGGACCTTCGCGTCCCCTACCGCGAGATCTCGCAGACGGCGACGCAGAACGACTCCGGCATCGTCTCCAACCCGCCGATCCCGGTCTACGACACCTCCGGTCCGTACACCGACCCGGACGTCGAGATCGACCTGCTCAAGGGGCTTTCGCCGCTGCGCCAGGTGTGGATCGAGGAACGCGGTGACACCGAGCAGCTCGACGGCCCGACCTCGCGTTTCGGCCAGGAGCGTCTGACCGACGAGAAGACCGAGAACCTGCGCTTTTCGCACATCCGCCCGCCGCGCCGCGCCAAGGCGGGTGCCAATGTCACCCAGATGCACTACGCCCGTCAGGGGATCATCACCCCCGAGATGGAATACGTCGCGATCCGCGAGAACAACCGTCTCCAGGAGATGCGTGCCGATCCGCGCTACAAGGCGCTGCTGCGCCAGCACAAGGGCGAATCCTTCGGCGCGTCGATCCCCGACGAGGTCACGCCCGAGTTCGTCCGCGACGAGATCGCCCGCGGTCGCGCCATCATCCCGGCGAACATTAACCACCCGGAAATCGAGCCGATGATCATCGGCCGGAACTTCCGCACCAAGATCAACGGCAATCTCGGCAATTCGGCGGTCACCTCCGGCATCGCCGAGGAAGTCGAGAAGATGGTCTGGGGCATCCGCTGGGGTGGCGACACCATCATGGACCTGTCCACCGGCAAGCACATCCACGAGACCCGCGAGTGGATCCTGCGCAACTCGCCGGTGCCGATCGGCACCGTGCCGCTCTACCAGGCGCTGGAGAAGGTCGACGGCAAGGCCGAGGACCTGACCTGGGAAATCTACCGCGACACCCTGATCGAGCAGGCCGAGCAGGGCGTCGATTACTTCACCATCCACGCCGGCGTGCGTCTGGCCTACGTGCCGATGACCGCCGAGCGCGTCACGGGGATCGTCTCGCGTGGCGGCTCGATCATGGCCAAGTGGTGCCTCGCCCACCACGAGGAGTCGTTCCTCTACACGCACTTCAACGAGATCTGCGAGATCATGAAGGCCTACGACGTGTCCTTCTCGCTGGGCGACGGCCTGCGCCCGGGCTGCCTGGCGGATGCCAACGACGAGGCCCAGTTCGCCGAGTTGAAGACCCTGGGCGAGCTGACCCAGATCGCCTGGAAGCACGATGTGCAGGTGATGATCGAGGGCCCGGGCCACGTGCCGCTGCACATGGTCAAGGAGAACATGGACAAGGAGCTCGAGGACTGCTTCGAGGCGCCGTTCTACACCCTCGGGCCGCTGGTCACCGACATCGCGCCGGCCTACGACCACATCACCAGCGGCATCGGCGCGGCGAACATCGGCTGGTACGGCACGGCGATGCTCTGCTACGTCACGCCGAAGGAGCACCTCGGCCTGCCCAACAAGGACGACGTGCGCGAGGGCGTGATCACCTACAAGATCGCTGCCCACGCCTCGGATCTCGCCAAGGGCTTCCCGGGCGCGCAGGTGCGCGACAACGCCCTGTCCAAGGCGCGCTTCGAGTTCCGCTGGCTTGACCAGTACCACCTGTCGCTCGATCCGGAGCGGGCGCGTGAATACCACGACGCGACCTTGCCGAAGGACGCGCACCAGGTGGCGCACTTCTGTTCCATGTGCGGCCCGCACTTCTGCTCGATGAAGATCACCCAGGAGGTGCGCGAGTACGCCGACAAGCTGGGCGTCGACGAGGAGGAGGCGCTCCGTCAGGGCATGAAGGAGAAGTCGATCGAGTTCGTCGAGCAGGGCGGCGAGGTGTACGGGCGGATCTGACGGCTGCCGTGCCCCACCGAAACGACGAAACCCCGGCGTTGCCGGGGTTTTTTTTGTGCCGTACGGGTTGGGATGGTCAGACCGGCGGCCGTCGACCCATCAGGAAGAACACGATGGCCAGGATCAGGCCGACGACGAACAGGATCCAGGCGATCTGGGTCGCCGCACCCGCAATGCCGCTCAGGCCGAGTACGCCGGCGACGATCCCCACGATAAGAAAGATCAGTGCCCAGGAAAGCATGATGCGACCTCCTTGGTTGTCCGCCCGTTCGGCGCGATTGCCGTGGGTTTGGGCGGGGTCGGCGCACCTCGAGCCGACCGATTCATGACGGCCATCGGTTTCGATGACCCGCTTTCACCTTAGTGAAGACGCTCGTTGCTTGCCTGAGTTCCGAACTCGGGTATGAATCGGCGGCGAGCGCCGGCCGTGGGCCTGCTAAGATCGCGGCCTTTCCGAACGCCGCCGGTGTGTCAATGAGCGAACCAACCCCGGGTCCCGTCGAGGACCGCGACATCCCACGGCACGCGCCGATCGCGCTGCTGCCGCTGCTCGCCTTGCTCCTGCTGGGCTTTTTCTGGGGATACAACTGGGTGGTGATGAAGGCCGTGCTGGTGGACGTCTCGGCGGCGTGGTTCGCCGCGCTGCGCACCGTGCTGCCGGCCCTGCTGCTGATCGCGATCCTGCCGCTCGCCGGCAAGCGACTGCGCCCGCCGCCGCTGTTCTATGCCTTGCCGATCGGCCTGTTCCAGACCGCCGGCTTCGTCGGTTTCATGATGTGGGCGCTCCAGTCCGGTGGCGGGGCGGGCGAGACCGCGGTGATCGTCTTCATGATGCCGCTGTGGCTGACCCTGATGGCGCATTTCGCCCTCGACGAACGGATCACGCGGGTGCAGTTGCTCGCGATCGGCCTGGCCCTGCCGGGACTGGTGCTGCTGATCTCGCCCTGGGAGGCGGGCCTGATGCCGGCGGCGGTGCTGCTGGCCTTCGCCTCGGGGTTTGGCTGGGCGCTGGGCGCGATCTGGCAAAAGCGCTACTACCACCGCTACCAGCCCGACCTGCTGAGCCTGACGGCCTGGCAGATGCTCTACGGCGGGCTGTTGCTGCTGGCGATCGCGCTCTGGGCCGAGCCCTTCGCCGTCGACCCGACGCCGAATTTTCTCTGGGCCCTGTTCTATAACGTCGTGCTGGCCGGCGCGATCGGCTGGTTGCTCTGGGTCTACTCCCTGCACCACCTGCCGACCTGGATCGCCGGTTTCGGGGCGCTGCTGGTGCCCGGCATCGGCGTATTGAGTGCCTGGCTGGTGCTGGGCGAGACGCCGGGACCGGTCAAGCAGCTCGGTATCGGCCTGATCCTGTCGGCGCTGTTGATCATCACGCTCTATCAGCGGCGGGCGCGGCAACGGGCCCGTCGACGCGCGGGGGGCTGAGTGCTTGCCGACCATGTCATGCTGGAAACAGCAGGCATCACCAAGTCATGCTGGAGGCAACCGGCATCACCAATCCAGACGAGGTAACCGATGGGCGAATGGCTTGAGGTGACGGTCGCCGAGACCGTCCGCTGGAACGATGGACTCTATTCCCTGCGTTTTGACGCGCCGTTACCGGCATTCAAGGCGGGACAGTTCGTCCGGGTGGGGCTCGATATCGACGGCGAACGCGTCGCGCGTCCCTACTCGCTGGTCAATGCGCCCACCGAGACGCCTCACGAGATCTATTTCAACGTCGTGCCCGAGGGGCCGCTGTCACCCAGGCTGGCCCGCCTGGTCCCCGGCGACACCCTGTTCGTCAACACCACGGTCACCGGCACGATGACCATGGAGCGCACGCCCGAGCACCGGTATCTGTGGCTGTTCGCCACCGGGACCGCGCTGGGTCCATTCCTGTCGATCCTCAAGACCGACGCCCCCTGGGCGCGTGCCGAGCGGGTAGTGCTGTGCCATTCGGTGCGTCGCGCCTCGGATCTCGCTTACGGCGAGACCATCCGGCAGTTGCAGTCGCGCCACGGGGATCGATTCGCGTTCGTGCCCGTGGTCACCCGCGAGGACCACCCGGGCGCCCTGCACGAGCGGATACCGGCGGGCCTGGCGTCCGGCGAGATCGAGAAACGGGTGGGACTCGAGCTGCGCGCGGAGGACGCCCACGTCATGCTCTGCGGGAACTCGGACATGATCGAGGCGGTCCAGCAGGTGCTCAAGGAACGCGGTCTGCGTCGCCATCGCCGTCGTGAACCGGGCCACATCACGGTCGAGAAATACCACTGAGTCAAGGTGACGGCCGCTGGGCGCGCTTCTCTGGCCCGCTCGGCTATACTGGCCCGTCCCAGCCATCGATGCACACGCAAGCCAGGCTTGCCCGGCCGCCCGATGCGTCGGCCACGCAGATCACGGAGTCGCAACCGCCATGGTGCTGATGCTCGATCATCAATCATTGCGTCCAAGCGTGTTCACTGGTGTTCAAAAAGCGTAACAATTCAGTTGTTTAGCTTATAACAGTGTCCGTGCATGTCTATGCGTGTTCGTGGCAATCCAATCCCATTGTGAGTCAGATTGTGAGTCAGGCTGTGAGTTAAGCGGCTGAGCGCCGTTTCTGACTCACACCTTCGCTGCAGGCCGCGTTGCGGCGTGCTTTCAGAGAGCTGAGAAGTTCGGGTATCAAACTTTCCGTATAGCTGCCGTGAAAGGGCCAATTTGAGTTCTTCAATTTGGTCACGCAGATCTGTGATTGCTGGGGGCGCTTCACTCCGTGTGCATTGACTCGGGGCTTGTGTAGGGCGACGCTGTGTCTTCGGTCCAACAGGCCTAGTAATGCGGCCTTCTGCAAGGCATTCCCTTTCCCTCCCCAGCACTCGTCACTCCAATGCAGTTTGTTCCAAATGGGCCAGATGTACCGGACTTGCTTCTCGAAGCCCACGAAGAAGGTCGTGTGGTGTTCTTTTGTGGAGCTGGTGTCTCTTACCCCGCAGGCCTGCCAGGCTTTCAGGGGTTGGTTGATGGTCTCTATGAACGCTTGGGCACCACACTAGAGCCGGCCGAACAGAAACCATTTGAGCATCATCAATACGATGTAGTGCTCGATCAGTTGGAAAGGCGCCTTCCGGGGCAGCGTCTTGATCTGCGTAAGGCGCTAGCAAAGATTCTTCAGCCCGATCTGGATCGCGATGGGGCGCTTGATACTCACGCGGCGCTGTTGCGTCTGGGGCGCTCTCGCGATGGGGCCCTTCGGCTTGTCACTACAAATTTTGATCGCCTTTTCGAGCACGCTGGCGAGGAGGTGGGCGCGTTCGATAAATATATGGCCCCGATGCTTCCCATTCCCAAAAATAGCCGTTGGGATGGTGTGGTTTATCTGCATGGCCGGTTGCCGGACGAAGAGAGTGAGACAGCGCTGCACAAGTTAGTGCTCACGAGCGGTGATTTTGGGCTGGCCTATTTGACAGAGAGGTGGGCCGCTCGCTTCGTAAGCGAGTTGTTCCGCAACTACGTTGTTTGTTTCGTTGGTTACAGCATTGATGACCCGGTGCTGCGCTACATGATGGACGCGTTAGCTGCCGACCGTATGTTAGGGGAGGCCACCCCACAGGCTTACGCGTTTGGAGCTAGTGAGCCAGAGGGTACGGATGATGCGGCGAACGAGTGGGTGGCAAAAGGTGTCGTTCCCGTACTTTATGAACTGCCAACTGGGAGTACAGATCACTCCGCATTGCACGACACGCTGAGGGCGTGGGCCGATACATACCGGGATGGCACTTTTGGCAAAGAGCGCATCGTGACGGATCTGGCTCTGACCCACCCCTCGTCAAGCTCGCATCAGGACAATTTTGTAGGTCGGATGTTGTGGGCAATATCCGATAAGTCAGGCCTGCCGGCAAAGCGTTTCGCGGACTTCGATCCGGTCCCACCATTTGACTGGCTAACAGTGTTTTCTTCTGACTGTTACCGGCATGACGATCTACGCCACTTTGGTGTCTCTCCCGCTCCCGAGAAGGACGAAAGGCTCAGTTTTAGTTTGGTTTCTCGCCCCACGCCATACCAAAAGTCTACTTGGATGGCTCTAGTTTCAGCTGGTGACGATGGCGCCCAATGGGATGCGGTCATGTTTCATATGGCCCGCTGGTTGACTCGTTACCTTGATGAGCCGGAGCTGATTCTTTGGTTGGCTCGTCGAGGCGGACAAGTGCACGAGCGACTTTTGTGGCTAATAGAAGAGAGGCTCAATCAGCTTGCTCGCTTGGAAAGGGATAAAAAAACCTCCGAGTTGGAGGCGATCCGAACAGGAGCGCCGAAGGCCATCCCAAGGCCAGGAATGCAGGCATTGTGGCGGTTGTTTCTTGGAGGGAGAGTGAAATCTCCGCGACACAATTTTGATCTTTTTACATGGAACGAGCGATTGGAGCGCGAGGGGCTTGCAGCCTCACTCAGGTTGGAGCTTCGTCGACTTCTCGAACCAAAAGTGAAGTTGCGGAAGCCTTTTCGGTTAGGGGGGCGTGACGAAGATGGCGGCGAGGATGTTGAGCTCACGCATTTGGTGAACTGGGAGTTGAGCTTGGCAGCAGATCACGTGGCGTCTGATCTGCTTCAGCCAGAGAGTGGAGCTTGGGGATCCGTCCTGCCCTTGCTCCTGGAAGATTTTCAACAACTTCTACGCGATGCCCTGGACCTGCAGCGCGAGTTAGGTGGCGCTGACGAGGACTCAGATAGCTCGGTTTTGGACATGCCGTCCATAGCCCCTCATTGGCAAAATCGCCGTTTCCGCGACTGGGTGGTTTTGATCGAGCTGCTTCGCGATGCGTGGTTGTCTGCTTGTAAGGCGTCACCTGGGCGGGCCAAAGCTGTCGCTCAAGGTTGGTTCGACTTGCCTTACCCTGTGTTTAAGCGCTTGGCTTTGTTCGCACTGAGTCAAGGTGGAGAGGGTGCTCCCCTAGATGTGATCTCTCAACAGGTTGTCCACGGAACCCATCCAATGGATGCTGAGTTTGCCGACCAAGCAATCCATGACAGGAGGGTCCCGTGGACATCCATCAGAATGCCGCGCTAACACCTCGAGGTCGAG